>JAQURM010000006.1 GCA_028715605.1 Desulfovibrionales bacterium | reverse complement strand
GTAATTTTGCCAAAAATCCTTGAGGATTTGTAGCAGTCGTATGCCCAGAATTTATAACCACCGGTAACAGGCTGATTTTATATTCTTTTCATTTTTCGCTTGACAGGAGGATATAGGATTGTCCCCACATCCCTTACACAGGGGAAACCGGAGACGTTCAATTTTCTTGGTTTCACGCATATCTGCGGGAAAACCAGGAATGGGCATTTCACGGTGCTTCGCAGAACGGCACGGAAGAAGTGGCAGATGAAGCTGAAGGACGTCTATTCCGAACTTCAGCATCGCATGCATGACCCGATCCCTGAGCAGGGTGCGTATTTGAGGTCGGTTGTTGGCGGTCACATCAGGTATTATGGTGTGCCCGGAAATGGACCTTCCATCGCTGCTTTCCGAAAGGAAATCTGCTTGCGATGGTTGAAGGTCCTAAGGCGCCGCAGTCAAAAGCACAATCTGCTATGGGACCGAATGCAGCGCCTAATCAACAAATGGATTCCGCTACCTCGCATTTGTCATCCATATCTTTTACAGCGCTTTGGCGTCATTACCTGAGGCAGGAGCCCAGTGCGGGAAATCCGCTCACTGGGATCTGTGCGGGGGGTGTTTGGTAACGGGCATTCCTACCGCGACCATCGGTTGCCTAATGGGTCAGTGCGAAGCAGATAACTTTTTTAAGGTGTCATCGCGGTCAGCCTTACCCTGTAGAACGTTAATCAATAATAATAATAAGGCCTTCTTTTCATCTTCCGGTTTATTAGCAAGATATCTATTAACATCAGAAAAGTTCCATTCTAATCTTTTTGAAGTGCCTGGGCTGCATCTTTCTAAAGTTTCTTTTACAGCAGACTTCATTTTAGCCAATTCATCCAATTGATAATATTTTAATGCTTCGAAATATGAGATTAGATATGCAGCATCTGGTCGGACTTCCAATTGTTGTGCATGTTTTTTGACTAGCGGTTCATATTCAGCAATTCTATTGGATATGAGAAGCACTTCAAGGAGATTAGTCAAGTTACCTGTTTCTGCGGGGTCAATATTAAACATTTTAGTATATATGGCAGCGGCACCAGCGAGGTCATTTGTTCTCCATAAGCAAATTGCTTTTTGTTCCAATAACACGGGATCATCAGGAGATAAATCCAATGCAACAGCCGAGTATTCAAGCGCACGCCGATAGTTGTTGCTTTTTATTAATGATGATATTTTTTCCTGTAATTCTAATATCTTAATTCTCTTATTTTGTTCTTCATTGGTTTTTATAATTTCTATGTACTCAGCTTTGACCTTTTCTTGTTCTTCGCCTATTCGAGTTGCCTTGATTTGAAAATCTTTTCTTAGACCATTTAGACGCTCTAACTCACTTACAAACTCTTTTCTAAGGGCGCCTATATCTCTAATTCCCAAAAAACCAATTATTGAGAAGATACCAAGAACGATAGCAAGGACAATATTGATGGTTTGATAATTTGATGAAAATGTTTCTTTCAGTAAATCCTTTTCGATTTTATAGTTCAATTGATCGCGTCGTATTTCTGAAACATTATCTTCTATCCTTTGTATTTTAATCTGAAGGGCTTTGTTCTCTTTGGATTGTGCCTGCGCGTCTATAGGCGTAAATGCCAAGGATATCACTAGCATTTGCACGAATAAAAAATTAATCATGATTAAGTGGCGCATTGATCCTCCTTTTTGCTCAATCAGATATGCTAACGAATAAGAGTTTTTACGGCGCGAAGCCGACCGTAAAAAGTATAGTTGAACTGAACCGCGCACGCCACGTTGTTATTTGGAAAATTATCGGCTCAGTATAATTATATTGTTTGATTTTATATCAGGAATTGATGGATATTCCAAGATGAAATAGTATGGGTATGGAGAATTTTGAGACAGCCTGGCCAAAGAAAACATCAGGATGGGCATCGTTATTGGCAGGAGGGCAGGTCTGGTTCGGTACTATTCGGTACTATAATGTTTCTGAATCTGTATGTCTCTAGAGGCCTGGTGTAATGTTTGAAGTTTATCCGTTGTCCAAGCGCATAGTTCCTGAAAAGAAACATTATACACTCCCTATTTGCAGTTGCTTTCCCTGGTGATATTGGCTACATTTATGTCCTTATAAGATTCCAGGCAGAGTTCGCAGAGAAAAACTGTAAACCATTAAATATGTTATCTCAGCGTTCTTGGCGGCCTCTCACGCCTTCGGCGTATCTTCGAGCGGTAAATTTTCAATATTGCATTACGGAGGGACATGCACTGCCGTGACCGTATCTGAATACCGTAAAAAAATTGAGAAGGCTGCACGCTTTTTAGCGGATGGTCTGGATTTAAAGCCCACAGTCGGTATTATTCTGGGAACCGGCTTAGGCGGTCTGGCGGACCGGATTGAGAAGCACAAGATCATCCCATACCATGACATCCCGCATTTTCCTGAATCTACCGTGGAGAGCCATGCCGGGCAGTTGATAACCGGGCATCTGGGCGGCCAGGCGGTCCTGGCCTTTCAGGGGCGTTTCCATTTTTACGAGGGCTACTCTCTGGAGGAGGTCACCTTTCCGGTGCGGGTACTGGCCGCCCTGGGCGTCAGGACATTGATCTTGTCAAACGCCGCCGGAGGACTAAATCCGGTCTTTAAGCCCGGAGACCTCATGATTATCCGTGACCACATCAATCTCATGGGAGTAAATCCTTTAAGCGGACCCAATGTGGATGAGTGGGGGGTGCGCTTTCCGGATATGTCGGTGCCTTATGATCGGGCTCTCTGTGCTAAGGCGGAGGAGGTGGCCCTGGCATCCGGCCTCCCCGTACAAAAGGGCGTCTATGTGGCGGTTTCCGGCCCCAGCCTGGAGACCCCGGCCGAGACCCGTTTTTTGCGCATGATCGGCGCGGATGCGGTCGGCATGTCCACGGTGCCGGAGGTTATAGCAGCCAACCACGCCGGGATCAAGGTCTTTGCCGTCTCTGTCATTGCCAATGTGAATCTCCCTGAGTGTATGCAGCCTATCCATTTAGAAGATGTTATTGCTACTGCCGGTAAGGCGGAGCCAAACCTTGTCCTTCTGGTTTCGAGACTGCTCAAGGCCATGAAAGATTAACCACAGAGCGCAGAGAAAAAGAATTTTAAATTTTAAAAACTCTGCGTCCTCTGTGGTTTATTTTTGACAATACTTAACAATACATGAAGGGAAACTATATGAGCGGTGGTAACGATAAAATAGCGGCTGACCTGGTCATTAGCGGGGGTACGGTACTTACCCTTAATCCCGACGGGGAAATTATTGAAGACGGGGCCGTGGCTATAAAGGATGACAGCATTATTGCCGTGGGTCCGGGGCCGCTAATTGCCGGTTCAGTAAAGGCAGGGCGTGTACTGGAGGCCCGGGGCGGGGTGATTATGCCCGGTCTTATCAACTGCCATACCCACGCGGCCATGACCTGCTTCCGGGGGTTGGCCGATGACCTGCCCCTTATGACCTGGCTCAATGATTATATCTTTCCGGCCGAGCGTAAGATGAACGCGGATGTGGTCTATTGGGCAACCCTTCTGGCTTGTGTGGAGATGATACGCTCCGGAACCACCACCTTTTGTGATATGTACCTCTTTACGGATCAGGTGGCTCAGGCCGCGGCCAAGGCCGGTCTCCGGGCCTGGATCGGCGAGGGATTATTTGATTTTCCTTCGCCCAATTACGGCGAACTGGAAAACGGCTTCAAATATACAGAAGAACTCATTCTCAAGTGGAAGGGACACCCTCTTATCTCTATTACCATCGATCCCCATGCCACCTATACCTGTTCGCCGGACCTCCTTCAGCGGGCCAAAGACCTGGCTG
This sequence comes from Desulfovibrionales bacterium, assembly GCA_028715605.1. Lineage (NCBI taxonomy): Bacteria > Pseudomonadati > Thermodesulfobacteriota > Desulfovibrionia > Desulfovibrionales > Desulfovibrionales bacterium. The sequence goes on along the minus strand of JAQURM010000006.1, from coordinate 121,348 downwards.
TGCTATACGACGTGCCTATCGTTATCCACCTGGCTGAGACCAAAAGCGAAGTAGAGGCTATCCGGGCCCGGTACAGGCATTCACCGGTCATTCATCTGAAGGAACTGGGGCTTCTGGATGAGCATCTGGTGGCCAACCATTGTGTAGTGTTGGATAAGGCGGATATAGAGGCATTGGCTGAGAACAGGGTAAAGGTCGTCCATTGCCCGGAGAGCAACATGAAACTGGCCTCGGGGGTGGCGCCGGTGCCGCAGCTCCTGGAAGCGGGCATAACCGTAGGCATAGGCACGGATGGGTGCGCCAGTAACAATAACCTGGACCTTTTTCAGGAGATAGACACCATGGCCAAACTGCACAAGGTCTATTGCCTGGATCCCACGGTTATAGATGCCAGAACGGCGGTGCACATGGCTACTACTAATGGAGCAAGGGTTCTCAGGTCCGGTAGAAAGATCGGAAGTATCGAGGTCGGCAAGAAGGCGGACATCATTGTTATAGATATGAATAAGCCCCATCTGACGCCGGTCTATAACCTGTACTCGCACCTGGTCTATGCCGTAAACGGCGCGGATGTGATTTCTTCGGTGATAAACGGCCGGGTCATCATGGAGAACGGGATTATCAAGACTGTAAACGAAGGAGAGGTATTATCCAGGGTTCGGGAGATCGGTCAGAATATCAGGTCATGTCTCGGCCACGCCTGACTATACCCCTCCCGGCGATCAGTAATTGGCCTTCAAGCGTTCGTAACAATTTAGCGTTTTGAAAATGCATGATAAAAAGTGCAAAGAAACATATCAAATCAGGAATTCAGGAAGGCGTTTTAATCAGGAACTCAGGAAATCAGGAAAGTATTTTTGAGAAATTGATTTTCAACAGTTCGGCCTCTGGTTGCTCTGTTTTTCATGAGTTCATGAGTTCCAAATTGAAGTGAGATTTTTGTATCTTCTTTTCATGGGGTTGTGAGTTCCAGATTAATAGCCTTTTCTGAATGTAGGACTGTTTCAAACACCTAACGTCTTACAGGCGTTCTAATTGTTCGAGTCGTTCGAATGTTTTCTGACTTCTGGCTCCTGAATTCCGTATTCTGAAATATGATCGACTGCCATAAGTGCAAGCACTATTATGTGACCTGGGATAAAAACTTCCCGCATGGGTGTCGGGCCATGAATTTCAAAAGCCAGGAATTCCCGTCGGCAGTAGTGCAAGCAAGCTCAGGAATATCCTGTCTCCTGTTCGAGCCCAAGGCTAAGGCTCGGCCTTAGGCCGACCGTAGGCCGGACATCCAGCCAGAGATAGCCAACCCCTGAAAGCACAAAAAGAAAGCGGCCTATCCATCAGATAGGCCGCTTTTCGAAAAATCTGGTCGGGACGAGAGGATTTGAACCTCCGGCCCCCTGAACCCCATTCAGGTGCGCTACCAAGCTGCGCTACGTCCCGATTTTTACCGTGAGCATTATTTAACACCTGGGCAAGAAGGTGTCAAGTTTTTAAGCGCCTGGAGTTCTCTGATTTTTTTAAGAAGTATTCTCATAATACTATAATCTACCGGCAATTCTGCGTTTCTTTAGGGAACCCCTCGTCTCTTCGCTTCACGGCTTGCGCAGCGACCCTTTCGGGAGTCGCAGGCGGGGAACGTTTGCCCCTTTCCGCCTAAGGCGGACTTTCCCCTTCCCGCTATCCCTCGATCCGCCTCAGGCGGACTGCTCCAGCAAGTTTCGCTCAGAAACATAGGAATTCTCTAAAAAGTCAGGAAGCTCCAGTTTAAACGCTTATAACCGTGGTTGCCTGTGCTCGACTGCTAACTTAAAGCGGTTAAAGTTGACTTTTACCCTGTTTGTTATTAGATAGTGTCCATCTGTGAGATACCCGTTTTCGGCTTTGCACTATAGGTCGAAAGCCCAAAGCTGACCGATGGAATAGATCCGATGGAGATTTCTGATAAAAGTTTCCAGCATTTTTTTGAGAATGCCCGGGAGATGCTTTTTATAGCGGACCGGGAGGGTCGATTGCTGGCTGTAAATCCCCATGGCGCCGGCCTGCTTGGATATGCCTCACCTCAGGAACTCCTGGCCGTGGGGTCAATTCATCGGTTATCTTACTATCCGCAGGATGAGAAAGATTTTAGAAAAAGGATCGAGCAGGAAGGTTTTATACGTAATTATGAACTCACCCTCAGAAAAAAGGATGGCGGCAAGATATCCGTCTCTTTGACTGGTAATGCCATAAGGGATGGAAGGGGTGAGGTCGTCGGCTATGAGGGGATTGTCAGGGATTTCAGTGAACGCAAGAGGCTGGAGAAACAGCTCCTACATCTGGAGCGGCTTGCGGCCATGGGTAAGCTTTCCGCAGAGCTGGCGCATGAGATTAATAATCCCCTGGGCGGCATACTGATGTACGCGAAACTGGCCCTGGAAGACCTGCCTGAAGGCGATGCCCAGGCCCAGCGTCTGGAGAAGATTTCCAGATTAGCGACCCGTTGTCGTATGATTGTGCGCGGGCTCCTTGATTTTGGCCGCAGTGACACGGCCGAAAGGGAGTGGGTGAATATCAACCAGGTTATCCTCGATATGTTTGACCTGATTCGTGACCACATCCTCTTCAGGCCGGTTCGCGTAGAGATGAAGCTGGGCGAGAATCTGCCCCGGGTATGGGGAAATCGCAGCAATCTGGAGCAGGTGGCCTTAAATATGATGATTAATGCGGCGGAGGCCATGGAAGGGCAGGGGACCTTAACGATTGAGACCGGATATTCGAAGGAAGAGTCTAACTTTTTCATGTACTTTAAAGATACCGGGCCGGGTATAAGCAAGAAAAACCTGAATAAGATATTTGAGCCCTTCTTTACGACGAAAAAACGTGGCAAGGGGACTGGACTGGGCCTTTCCATCAGCCATGGAATCATCCGGAAGCACGGGGGATCGATTCAGATCAACTCCAGGCCAGGAGAGGACACGACATTTATCATCCAACTGCCGGCAGGAAAAGATAACCATGAGGATGCGCGGTAAGATACTAATTATCGACGATGACGAGGCCATCCGCGACGGCTGCTACCATGCCCTTTCCAGGGAAGGTTATGAGGTGGTCACGGCTGCCACCGGCCGGTCCGGTCTGAAGGCATTTGAAGAGTCTTCCTTTGATCTGGTTCTACTGGATATGAGGATGCCGGACATGGGCGGCATGGAGGTGCTTAACCAGATCAAGGAGCAGGACCCGCAGGCGGTGGTAATTGTTATTTCCGGCTTTGGCACTATACCTTTGGCGGTAGAGGCCATGAAGGCCGGGGCCTATGACTTTTTCCCAAAGCCCTTTGAACCGGACGAGCTTCGCATACTGGTAAAACGGGCCATGGATACCAGGCGCCTGGCCATGGAGAATATTTATCTGAAGCAGGAGCTTAAGAGTAAAGAGGGTACGCCCCGCATTGTCTATCAAGGCAAGGCGATGTCCAAGATCATCCGTATGATGGAACTAATAGCGCCGACGGACAGCACCGTACTTATAACCGGTGAGAGCGGAACCGGAAAGGGACTGGTGGCCAGGCAGATCCATGAGATGAGCCAGCGCAGTAAAAATCCCTTTGTGGCCGTGGATTGCGGAACACTGGTGGAAACCCTTTTTGAGAGCGAACTCTTCGGGCACGTCAAAGGCTCCTTTACCGGTGCAGAGGCTACCAAGATCGGCAAATTCGAGCTGGCGCAAGGCGGCACTATCTTTTTTGATGAAATCGCCAATATCAGCCTGGATGTCCAGGCCAAGCTGCTCAAGGCCGTAGAAGAGAAGACCATATCCAAGGTCGGCAGCCATCGTTCCATTAAAGTAGATGTCCGTATTATCGCGGCTACGAACAAGAATCTCGATGGGGCCATCCAGCGCGGGGCATTTCGCGAGGACCTTTTTTTCCGCCTGAACGTCATGCCCGTATATCTCCTTCCTCTTCGCGAGCGTAAGGAGGATATCCCGGTATTGGTCCTGTATTTTCTGGAAAGACTTGGCGCCAAGTATAAAAGAGACGGCCTTTCCATATCTGATGAGGCATTGCAGTCATTGATGAACCATAATTGGCCGGGTAATGTGCGGGAGTTGGAAAACACGCTCGAACGTGTGGTTATCCTGACCGAAAAGCCGACTCTGGACGTCCATGATTTTATGTATGCCGGATTGCCGGGTTCCAGCCCGTCACTCTCTGCCGGTTCTTACGCCCTTTCCGATATGGAGCGCAATCATATTGCGCACGTATTGCATCGCTATAAAGGAAACAAGTCCGAGGTAGCCAGGGCGCTGGGCATTGATCGTAAGACCCTCCGCGAGAAGATAAAACGCTACGGCCTGTCTGATTAAGGTCAGGGCTGTTAAAGGTCGGAGCCCAATTTGTCCTTGACTTTTATCCGGTTTTTTCTTAATTATTCGGGGCATCAGGCATGGTTATTTGAGATTGTTGGGGGATCGTCCAGCGGCAGGACGGCAGACTCTGGATCTGTCTACCGAGGTTCGAATCCTCGTCCCCCAGCCAAATAAAATCAGAGGGCTACAGAGAACAATCTGTAGCCCTTTTTAATTTTTGCGACTCTAACGCTGTCACAATATATAGCAAGTTGTTATTTCGGGTGGAGCACTATAGCCTATTGCTTTTCCAAAATCTCCCTTATCTTATGAGACGATGCTTTGATATCAAAGGGCTTCTGGATAAAACCATCACAACCACCGGAGAATCTTTTCGCCAACACCAAGAACCATATCCTCATCATCAAAGAGCAGGACAGTCTCTCTTGCGAAACAGATTGAAAATGATATATTTGATTTTAAATAGGTGAAAAAGCAATCAGGGTGTTGGTAAACAAATGTCGATATTTCACCGGCGCTCCCAGTGGTTACTCAAACAAATTGACAATTCGTATCTGGTTATCATATGGTTTCCTGACGTGACGGCAAGGTGAGCGTAAACGGAAAGAAGTAAAGATGGGGCTAACCTCTGTTAGAGGCCTGTACATGGTATCAGCATAACATTGTTCGGGCTTTTTTAAAAACGGCAAGGGAGGTGTGCTCAACGGCTGAGAAACCAACCTACGAAGAACTGAAACAAAGGGTCAAGAAGCTGGAGAAAGAAGTCTCGGAACTCACGGGTGCGGAGGCAGATATCCGGCTGGTGCGGGACAAATTTAAGGATATACTACCCGCTATGGGCGATGGGGTGGACATTACCACCTACGATTACAAGGTCGTGTACGCCAACGACAATTTGAAAAAGATCATTGGCAAGGATGAACTTGAGGGACACCTGTGCTACAAGGTTTTCCTGGAGCGGGATGCCCCATGCGCAAATTGCCCTATGAGGAGGGCAATAGAGAATTGGAAGACGGAGATCGAGGAGATTCTTCAGCCAAACGGGAGACTTATTGAATTGAGCGCCTCGCCCTTTAGGCTGGCCTCGGGAGAAATGGCGGCAATTGAGATCGCCAAAGATATCACCGATCGCAGGCGAGCGGAGGAGGCGCTACGGGACAGTGAAGAAAGGTATAGGAGACTGTTCGAAGAAGCCCGGGATGGCATAATCCTCGCCGACGCCAAAACGGGCGTGATCGTTGACTGTAACCATGCGGCAGCCAGACTGGTTGGCAGGGAGAAATCCGAATTGATCGGGCAACATCAGACCATCCTACATCCTCCTGACAGAGTTAAAGGGAAATTTTCCGAGACCTTCGACAAGCACCTCGAAGAGGGCGAGGGACAAGTTCTGGAAACGCAGGTCATCACCAGCACCGGTGAAATCAAGGAGGTGGCCATTAAGGCCAACCTCCTCCGTTTAGGTGACAGGATATGCTTGCAGGGAATTTTTCGCGACATAACCGAGCAAAAGCGGGCGGAGGAGGCACTGCAGGAAAGTGAGCGAAGATACCGCACCATTTTTGAGGACTCTAGAGACCCGATCTATATAAGCGGCAGGGATGGGCAGTTTATTGACGTTAACCGGGCTACGCTTGATCTCTTCGGCTATATCAGGGAAGAGATGATAGGGATGGACGTCCTGAAGATATATGTGAACCCTGACGATAGGCGCCGCTTTCAGCAGGAAATAGAGCAAAAAGGATCTGTGAGAGACTATGAAATGAAGTTCATCAAGAAGGATGGCACCGAGTTAGACTGTTTGCTCACCTCAACAGTTCGCCGCGCCGCGGACGGAAGCATCCTGGGATATAAGGGCATCATCCGCGATGAAACTGAACGCAAGCGGCTTGAATCCCAGCTCCGACAAGCGCAGAAGATGGAGGCCATAGGCACGCTGGCCGGAGGTATCGCCCACGATTTCAATAACATCCTTGCGGGCATTATCGGGTATACGGAACTCGCCGAATTGATTATTGCGGAAGGGAGTCCGGCGAAGGCCAAGCTTGATGAGGTGCTCAAGGCTGCGGAACGGGCGACAGGCCTGGTAAGGCAAATCCTCACATTCAGTCGCCAAGGCGAACAGGAACCAAAGGTGCTGCAAATAGGCGCCGCTACCAAAGAAGCCCTCAAGTGGCTTCGGTCAACCTTACCCGCTACCATTGAGATTCGTCAGGACATTCGGACGGACTCGGGCAGGGTGCTGCTTGACCCCACCCGACTAAATCAGGTGTTGATAAATCTTTGCACCAATTCGGCCCATGCCATGCGAGAAAGGGGAGGCGTGCTGGAGGTGAGCGTCGTAGAAGTGGTTCTTGATGCTGCCGGCGTGGCCCAATGTCCGGACATGAAACCTGGTCCATATGTGAGGCTCACGGTGTCCGACACGGGCTGTGGTATGACCCCTTCGGTCATGGCAAGAATCTTCGATCCGTATTTTACTACCAAAGAGAAAGGTGAGGGAACCGGGCTTGGATTGGCTGTAATCCACGGCATAATACAGAGCTGTGGGGGAAAGATTGTCGTCTATAGCGAGCCCGGAAAAGGAACGACATTCCATATTTATTTGCCCAGAGTTGACATGCCGCCTAGCGAAGAAACCGCACAGTTTGGGGATCTTCCCCGGGGGAACGAGCGTATCCTGTTTGTAGATGATGAGGAAACGCTGATCGACATCGGACGAGAGATGCTGCGATATTTGGGTTACACGGCCGTTGTCACGACAAGCAGCATCGAGGCTCTGGAAACCTTTCGGTCACAGCCGGACAGATTCGATCTAATCATCACCGATCAGACCATGCCTCGTATGACAGGTGACATGCTGGCCAAAGAACTCTTGAAGATAAGACCCGATATTCCGATTATTCTTTGTAGTGGATACAGTGAACGAATCACGAAAGAAACGGGGGGCATTCAAGCGCTTATCATGAAACCGTTTGTGATGCGTAATTTGGCCGAGATCATCCGCGAGGTATTGGATAAGAACCGATAGCAAAGAAAACACCACTCGAAATCCTTAGAGATCGTCTAGTGGTAGGACAGTCCACCTCAGGCGGATTTGCCGAGGTTCTGGTCCTCGTCCCCAAGGCAATATGATTTAATAACGTATTTAAAGTATGTTATGGATAGAAACGTTGGAATAGTGGGTATGCCTCCGAGGGAGGTCATGTTTCGCCTTAAAGGGGAAGGCGCAAAGATTTATGATCTTGACGCCCTGCATGTAAAACCTGACCTGGAGATTACGGCTTCGTATATACCGCGGGTTTATTGTGCCATCTTGCGCACGGTCTTGACCAATGCCAAGAAGATGTCTTTAGATGCCATTTATATAGATGTGGGCGAGGGAAAGTGCAGCGGGGCCCTTTATCTTGCTGATATCTTAAAAGTAGAACTTAATATCCCGATTATTCAGACACGCAACGAAGATAAGATGCGTTTCGGCAACCCGGTCTGCGAGAGCGACCTGCCTTTGGTAGAAAAAATGGAGCTGATAACGCAGAGTGTGTTGGAGCCGAAGGCAATGAGAAATGACCCGGTTCGATGTGAGCCGATGGCCGGATTCTGGGGCGTACCGCCGAGAGACTTTTCTATTTTAACTTTGTTCCCGGCCCGCACCCATGTCTTTGGCTGGACAAGGTGTATGGAGAATAAGACCCCGGCTGATGCAGAGTTGGAAAAAATAGCCAACCCTGATGTCCCTACCGTATTCTTTGCCCAGTCTTTTTGTCAGAAGACGGCCTTAGCCTATTATCTGGCCAAAAGACATCCCTGTGGACTCTATGTGGATGCTGATGTATATATGGGGCATAGCACCAAGTCAAAAGTTCAGGCATTCCTTGAATTAAATGGAGCAACAGATTGATATTAGGTGATTTCGGCACATCTTATACAAAATTATGGGATATAGAAAAAGAACCTGTCCCGCGCATTGTGCGCAGTATGGATATAGCTGGTGGCCTCCGTACTACGTTGGCCACCGGCCATAATGGGGCGCGGTTCGGAGAACGCTACGTTAATGAGCTTACGGCCCTGGCCCGCGGCGCTAAGAAGCTGATTAAAGAGGATGATTTTGTCATCCTGGATTGCGGCAGCCGGGACCTGAAATTTGTGAGTTTCAGCAGGGATAAGGTCAGGGACACCGGATGGAATGCCGAGTGCGGGGCCTCCCTGGGGTTTACCATAGAATTACTGGAGAGGTATTATGATCTCGATCACCGCCGGATGCCTGTACCATCTACCTACTTACCGGTGACCTGCGGGGTACTGGGTCTCAGCCATATCTTTGATGCCATTATTCAGGGCGCCCGGCCGGAAGAGGCGGTGGCCTCTTTCATTAAAGGCATCGCCCTAAACGCCTACCGTTTTGCCGGATCTCCACCCAAGCTTTACCTCTCCGGCGGCCTTTCTGAAAATCCTGTCTTTGTCAAAAGCATGCCCTGTGAAGTGGTTGTTCTGGGACGATTTGTTCTACTTGAAGGGCTGCGCTATATCGCCTCTATTTAGCTTGACTATTCAAAGAAAATAAATTAGTTACTTGTGGTTGACGGTTAATTTTTTTGTTCAATACGGTGCGAAAAGTGGAAGATTTTAATAAGCTGATAGAGCAGAGACAAAAAAAGGCCAGTGACCTGAAAGAAATGGGAGTCCCCCTTTATCCCAATAACTTCAGGGGCAAGGACAGGATAGGGGACATAATATGTAAATATGCCCAGGTTAATGACCTCCCCGGCGAGGATCAGAAGTTCGTTATAGCCGGCCGGATGATCGCACTGAGGGACTTTGGAAAGAGCATCTTTACCCATGTCCAGGACGGGAATGGAAAGATTCAGGTCTATTTGCGGAAGGATGTCCTGGGTAGTGAAAGTTATGAGGTGTGCAGGCGTCTGGATATCGGCGATGTTGTGGGTATTGAAGGGACAACTTTCAGGACTAAAACCGGCGAATTGACGATTCTGGCTAAGAAACTAAACCTTTTGACCAAATCACTCCGTCCTTTACCGGAGAAGTTCCATGGCCTTACGGACGTGGAAACGCGCTATCGCCAGCGGTATGTCGATTTAATGGTCAATCCCCAGGTACGGGAAGTCTTTTTGAAACGCATCCGGATAATCCAGGAAGTGAGGAATTTTCTTGCTGAAAGGGGTTTTCTGGAGGTTGAGACGCCGATGATGCAGCCCATTCCCGGTGGGGCCACGGCCAAACCATTTAAGACCTACCATAATGCCCTCGATATGGAGCTGTACCTGAGAATTGCCCCGGAATTATATCTGAAACGCCTGGTCGTGGGCGGGTTTGAACGGGTTTTTGAAATTAATCGCAACTTTCGTAATGAGGGCATCTCTATCCAGCACAATCCTGAATTCACCATGCTGGAATTTTATCAGGCCTATGCCACCTATGAAGATCTGATGGCCCTTACCGAAGAGATGTTTTTTATGCTGGCCGGGAAGATTTGTGGTCAGCCGGTCATTTCTTACCAGGATTATGAGATAGACTTCACCCCACCGTGGAAGAGGTATGCCCTGAAGGATGCCCTGGTGCAAGTCGGCGGGTTGCAGGATGAGCTTCTTCATGATGAGACAGGGGCCAGGGCCTATGCCGTTTCCCTGGGTATCAAACTGGGTGAAAAAGACGGCCTCGGCAAGACGCTCGTAAAGCTCTTTGATCATCTGGTAGAGCCGAAGCTGATCCAACCAACCTTTATCTATGCCTATCCTTTGGAGGTCTCTCCGCTTTCCCGAAAGAATGAGGCGGATAACGAGGTGGTAGATCGTTTTGAACTGTTTATCGCCGGCCGGGAGATGGCCAATGCCTTTTCCGAGTTGAATGACCCGGTTGATCAACGGGAGCGGTTGGTTAAACAGATAATGAACAGGGATACGGTAGATGAGGACGAGGAAATCGTCCCTATTCTGGATGAGGATTTTCTCCGGGCCCTGGAGTACGGCATGCCCCCTGCGGCCGGGGAGGGGATCGGGATAGACCGGCTGGTTATGCTTTTTACGGATTCACCTTCTATCCGGGACGTAATCTTATTCCCGCATCTGCGTCCTGAGCGTTAAATTCATAGGTTATGGCCTGCGACCAAGTATGAACTTTGAATGGTTTATCGGCCTTCGTTATCTGAAGGCAAAGAGAAAGCAAACCTTTATCTCGGTTATTACCTTTATTTCCGTGGCCGGGGTCATGGTCGGGGTAATGGCCCTGATAGTCGTTCTGGCGGTTATGACCGGCTTTGAAGAGGATCTGAAGGGCAAAATACTGGGCCTTAATGCCCATGTCATGGTGCTTAAATATGGTGATTCCATTGGGGATGTAAAGGGTCTGCAGGAAAAGGCAGAAAAGACAAAAGGGGTAGTGGCTACTACCCCTTTTATTTATTCTCAGGCCATGCTGAGCTCGCAGCTCGGGGCCTCAGGCGTGGTCTTAAGAGGAATTGATCTTAAGTCATCCAAAAAGGTCATTAACCTGCATCGATACATGGTCGAAGGTTCATTGGAAAATCTGGAGATTCCTTCCGGGCAGAAAGCGCCGGGGGGAAACACAGAAGGGACTCCGGGTATCATAATCGGCAGGGAACTGGCCAAAAATCTGGGTGTGATAAGGGGCGACCGGGTACAACTTATGTCCCCGACCGGCATGATTACGCCTGTGGGGGTCATACCCAGGATGGAGGCCTTCAGGGTAGTCGGTATATTTGATTGTGGTATGTTTGAATATGATTCTTCCATGGCCTTCATATCCCTGAGAGCGGCCCAATCTTTATTGGATTTAGGCGGCAGAATAACCGGCCTGGAGGTAAAGGTAGCAGATATCTATAAGGCCGACCAGGTGGCTGCCGCTATCAACAACACGCTTGGCTATCCTTACTGGACCAGGGACTGGATGAAGATGAATAAGAACCTTTTTTCGGCCTTAAAACTGGAAAAGATAGCCATGTTCATAATCCTGGCCCTGATTGTCCTGGTGGCGGCCTTCAACATTGTCAGTACGCTGATAATGGTGGTTATGGAGAAAAACAAGGATATAGCCATCTTAAAGTCTATGGGCGCTACGCGGAAGAGCATCATGAAAATCTTCGTCATGGAAGGGGTAATCGTCGGCTTTACCGGGACCATGCTTGGAATTATAGGTGGTTTTGGCCTCACGAGCCTGCTTAAAAAATATAAGTTCATTAAATTGCCCAGCGATGTTTATTACATATCCACCCTGCCGGTAAAGGTGGAGGCGCTGGATGTGGCCTTAATTTCATTTGCGGCTATAGTTATCAGTTTTTTGGCTACCCTTTATCCTTCCTGGCAGGCTTCAAGGCTGGAACCGGCGACTGCTTTGAGATATGAATAGCAAGGACTTGCTCACCGGCTTCTCCATGGGCCAGGGAACCGGACCGGTCGTAGAGGCCCGTAACATCCATAAATCATTTGCCACAGACGGGCAAAGGATAGAAGTGCTGAAAGACATCGACCTGACCGTAAAGGTTGGAGAGTCTTTGGCCATAGTCGGCGCTTCCGGAGTAGGCAAGTCCACACTGTTACACCTTCTTGGCACCCTGGAAATACCGGATAGCGGCAGTATTCTTTATAATGGACTGGATGTATCGAAGTTAAGTGACGAGAATCTGGCCGCCTTTCGAAATAGATATATAGGCTTTGTTTTTCAGTTCCACCACCTTTTGCCTGAATTTACCGCTATTGAAAATGTGATGATCCCGGCGCTTATCGCCCGCCAGGAGAAAAAGAGCGCCCGCGCCCTGGCCGAAGGCGTTCTTTGTGAGGTCGGGTTAAAAGACCGCCTGAGGCACAGGGTTGGAGAACTTTCCGGAGGTGAGCAGCAGAGGGTGGCCCTGGCCCGGGCCATAGTCCTGTCCCCCCGGCTCCTTCTGGCAGATGAACCCACAGGGAATCTGGATACAAAAACAGGCCAAAAGGTACACGATCTCATCTTGGGCCTGGGGGAAAAGAATAATATGGCCACAATCGTGGTAACCCATAATCTGCGGCTGGCGCAGTGCATGGGACGCTGCCTGACTATAGTTGACGGACGCCTGGAACAATCTGATCCCGGGAGATTTTCTTGATATGAAGATATTTTTAAGGTCATTGATCCTGTTTTTCATGATGAGCTCTATTTTTCAACCGGCCATAGCCGCAGAAAAAAAGGCTATAGCGGCTGCGCCTTTTATCGTGCACAGTAAAGAAGACATCAGTTCCCTGGTCGCTTCGATGGAAAAGAACCTGATGTCTGCTCTGACATCGGCGGGCTTTGGAGTAATCGATCCGGCCCGGGTAGCCGGAGAGATCGACAGAAACAGGCTTTTTGATGCCAGATACATGCGGGATGCGGCAGTGAAGCTGGGGGCGGATTGCATCGTATGGGGCAGCATTACTAAAATCGGCCAGCGCCTGAGCCTGGATGTCTGGCTACTTGAAGTCGCCGACCCTAAAGCTCCCGTGCCGCTTTATGCCGAAACCACCGGGGCCGAACAATTGGATAAGGCGCTGCATAAGATAGTGGGCAACATCCAGTTCGCCGTCTTAAAAAAAGAACGTATAGGAGAGGTCTTGTTTTCCGGTAATCGAAGGATTGAATCTGAGGCCATCCGTACCCATATCAAGTCCAAACCGGGCGATATTTTTAACAAGGACAGGTTGAGCGAAGATATGCGCTCCATTTTTGCGATGGGTTATTTTACAGAGATAAATATCGATGTTAAAGACTCTCCTGAAGGGAAAATTGTGACCTTTCTGGTTACAGAGAAGCCGGTTATAAAAGACATCAAGGTAGAAGGGAATATCGGTGTCGAAACGGAGAAAATAAAAGAAGTAATCAGCGTCCGGACAAACTCAATTTTAAAGCTCAAGGATATCCAGGAGTCTGAGGAAAAGATCAGATCTCTCTATCGGGAGAAAGGTTATTACGGGACACTTCTGGATCACAAGTTATCAGACCTGCCTAATAATGAGGCTATACTGACCTTTTCCATTAAAGAAGGCGAAAAGGTGCATATAAAGGAGATCCGGTTCGTTGGAAACAAGGTCTTTGGCAGCAAGCAATTAAAAGATATGCTGGAAACTACGGAAAAGGGGTTTTTATCCTGGCTCACATCCTCCGGCATTTTAAACCGGGATGTTTTGGAGCGTGATTTATCCAAGATAACTTCATTTTACTATAACAACGGGTATATCGAGGTCAAGATCGGAGAGCCTGAGATCGAACACAAGGAGAAATTCATATTTATCACTATCCCTATAGAGGAAGGTTCTCAATTTACAGTGGGGTCGGTGGATATTGAAGGTAAGCTCATAAAGCCAAAAGAGGAGTTGCTGTCGATATTGAAGATTCGCCAGGAAAAGACCTACAGTCGTGATGTCTTAAGGAAGGATATCCTGGTCTTAACAGATGTCTATGCGGACGCCGGTTATGCCTATGCCGAGGTCGCACCCGAGATCGCCAAGGATGATACGGGGAAAAAGGTAAATATAACTTTTTTTATTCAGCCCGGGGGAAAAGTCCATTTCGATCGTATAGAGATATCCGGAAATACCAAGACGCGGGATAAGGTTATAAGACGTGAACTCAGGATAGCGGAAGGAGATCAATTTAACGCCGAAGGCCTGCGTAAGAGCAATCAGAGGTTGCAGAGGCTTGGCTTCTTCGAGGATGTGAATATAGCCCCGGTCAAAGGCGCTGACGAAACTAAAATGGACCTCAAGGTCGAGATTAAAGAAAAGCCTACCGGGGCCTTCAGTATAGGCGGCGGTTACAGCTCTGTGGAGCACTTTATTGGTATGGCCGAGATATCACAGCGAAACCTTTTTGGCCGCGGCCAGGAGTTGAGCCTGCGGGCCCAAACCAGCAGCCGTTCCACCCGTTATAACCTTAGTTTTACAGAACCTTATTTTCTTGATACCAAACTGGCCACCGGCGTCGACCTTTTCAACTGGGAAACGGAGTACGATGATTATACCAAGAAGAGTACCGGCGGAGGATTAAGGCTGGGCTATCCCTTAACCGACAATCTGAGGGTATTTGGCGGTTATAGATTCGAAGATGCCACCATGTCGGACGTTAGTTCCACAGCCTCATGGGTGATAGTTGAGTCCATGGACATCCATGTAACCAGCGCCTTAAATGCCGCTATAGAGAGGGATACACGCAACAGTTACGTCGATCCCACTGCCGGGTCGATAAACAGCTTTTCCGTCGAGTATGCGGGCGGATTCCTGGGGGGTGACAGTGCCTATACTAAGTACACGGCCAAATCAGGCTGGTACTATCCGCTTTTCTGGGATACAGTGGGGCACATTAACGGGGCTATAGGTTATGTGAAGGAGAATCCGGACGGTAAGCTGCCTGTATATGAAAAGTTTTATCTGGGCGGTCTAAATTCAGTGCGCGGGTTTAAGTTCGGGGATGTCAGCCCTATCGACCCGGCTACCGGTGAGCGTATCGGCGGTGAAAAGATGCTGCTCTTCAACGTTGAGTATATATTCCCCCTGATAAAGAAGGCCGGGCTAAAGGGTGTGGTCTTTTTTGATGCCGGTAACGCCTTTCGGGAAGAGGACAGTTACAACCTGACCGACCTCCGAACCAGCGTTGGTTTCGGTTTTCGCTGGTTTTCACCCATTGGGCCGCTGCGCCTGGAGTGGGGTTATAACATAGACCCTGAGCCGGGTGAAAAATCGAGTAGCTGGGATTTTACAATTGGAGGGGCCTTTTAAATAAACTTTCAGCGATCAGCATTCAGTTATCAGCTATGATGGGTGCACCTGTGGGATATGAAGGGAAGCTGAGGGCTGATCGCTGAAAGCCCTTACGTAATGAAAACACTAAAAGAAATAGCCGAATATTGCCATGGGTCACTGGTAGGAGATGGCGATCTCATCATCACCGGTATAGCCAGCCTTGATGAGGCAATGGACGGCCAGATCAGTTTTGTCGCCCACAGAAAATACCTGACGAAGATGGAAACCACCCGGGCATCGGCCCTCATTGTGCCTATGGAGGTGACCGGGGCTCGTGTACCCATTATAAGGACAGAGAACCCTTATCTGGCCTATGCCCGGGCAGCCGCCCTTTTCAGCACCAGGCCATTTGAGGCAAGGGGCATAAGTAAAGAGGCCTGGATGGGCAAAGACTGCCGGATTAATCCCAACGTCAGCATATATCCCTTTGTCTATATTGGAGACAATGTGCGAGTTGAGTCGGGAGTTACCATTTATCCCGGAGTGTATATCGGAAACGAGGTTTCTATCGGCGAGGGGAGTACTATCTATCCGAATGTAACCATAATGGATAGGTGTATTATCGGCGCGCGGGTCATAATACACAGTGGGGTGGTAATCGGCAGCGATGGCTTTGGTTATGCCAGGGATGAGGCTAAACATGTTAAGATCCCGCAACTTGGCATTGTGCAGATTGATGACGAAGTAGAGATTGGCGCCAATACCACTATTGACCGGGCCGCCATGGGAAAGACGTGGATTAAGCGTGGCACAAAGATTGATAATCTGGTCCAGGTGGCTCACAATGTGATAGTCGGAGAAGACACGCTTCTCATTTCTCAAGTGGGTATTTCCGGCAGCGTGGAGATCGGCAACAACGTCATTCTGGCCGGACAGGTAGGGGTGGCCGGACACATTAAAATCGGCGACCGGGTTATGGTCGGGGCAAAATCAGGCGTGCCGGGTTCCCTGCCGGAAGATTCGACAGTCTCCGGCATCCCGGCCATTTCACACCAGGAGTGGTTAAAAGCCAGCGCTGTCTATCGACGTTTACCTGATCTTCTTAAAGAAGTCCGTGATCTTAAGAAGAGAATCGCCAACCTGGAAAAGAATGCAGGGGGACATGAGAAATGAACATGGAAACAAACAAGATAAACATCAGAGAGATATTGAAGATATTACCGCATCGGTACCCATTTTTATTGGTAGATAAAATCCTGGAGTGCAAGTCGGGAGAATCGATAAAAGGCCTTAAGAATGTCACTATTAACGAACCATTTTTTCAGGGCCACTTTCCGGGTCAGCCGATCATGCCAGGGGTGCTGATTTTAGAGGCTATGGCCCAGGTAGGGGGGATACTGGCCTATCTTTCCAACGAGGAGGAAATGAAAAACAGGCTGTTTTATTTTATCGGCCTGGATAAGGTTCGTTTCCGGAAGACGGTAGTCCCCGGAGATCAGATTGTCTTTGATTTAACCATGCTGAAACGAAAAATGAAGATGTACATGATGGCCGGCCGGGCCACGGTCGACGGCAAGCTGGTGGCTGAAGCCGAACTGATGGCTGCTATGTCGGATGATACCGGTGCTTAATCTTGGGAATACAGGAGATAGGAGATAGGAGACAGAAGTCAGGAGTCAGAATAACATTCGAACGTAATACTACCTCTAATTCCGGCTTCTGGATTCTGACATCTGTATTCTGCATAGAAAAAAGGAGATCACATGAAGATTCACCCTACAGCTATTGTCGATACAAACGCTGTTTTGGCAGAGGGTGTCGAAATCGGTCCTTATGTCATAATTGGCAATGATGTAAAGATCGGGGCCCGGACTACAGTTGGTCCCCATACTACCATAGAGGGCTGCACCACTATCGGTGAAGACTGCAAGATAGCGCAATTTGCGACTATCGGTGCGGCTCCCCAGGATATGAAATATAAAGGGAACCCTACCGCGGTTGAGATCGGCAACGGCAATATTATACGGGAGTATGTCACCATTCACAGGGGGACAGAAAACGGTGGAAGAGTCACCCGGATCGGCGACTATAACTTTTTGATGGCTTATACACATATAGCTCATGACTGTAAGATCGGAAACCATGTTATCTTCGCCAACTGCGCCACCTTGGGAGGGCACGTGGAAATCCAGGATCATGCCGTCCTGGGCGGCCTGGTGGCTGTCCACCAATTTTCCCGTATCGGAGGTTATGCCTTTGTGGGTGGTTTATCCGGTATCATTAAAGACATCCCGCCTTACGTTATAGCTTCAGGGGAGAGGGCCAAGCTCTTTGGTATAAATATTATCGGCTTAAAGAGGCATAATTTTTCGCCCGAGGCCATAGATGCCCTGAGGTCGGCTTATAAATTAATAGTCCGTTCGCCGCTCACTCTCAAAGAGGCCGTTGAAACCGCAGAAAGAGAGGTTTTGCAGGTGCCAGAGGTTCAATACTTTATCGATTTTATTAAGAACTCTAAGAGGGGCATTCCAAGAAAATGACCAGGAAAATCGGGATCATCTCGGGCAGTGGCAGGTTCCCGCTCATTTTTTCCGAGGCGGCGCGCCGGGAAGGTTTTGAGGTCATAGCTATTGCGCACAAAGGAGAGACCAGGCCGGAACTGGCTGAGACTGTAGATAAGATTTTCTGGTTAAAGTTGGGCCAGTTGGGGAAGATAATCGATATCTTCAAGCAAGAAGGGGTGCGCGATGTGGTCATGGCCGGGGGTATAGATAAAAAGAATATCTATAGAAAGGTTTGGCCGGATATGAAGGCCATTTCTGTATGGTCGAGGTTAAAGAACCGGCTGGATGACGGCATCTTGCGGGCATTGGCCGGTGTCCTGGAGGAAGAGGGCATAACAGTCCGCGAATCAACCCTGTTTCTCCGGTCTCTTCTGTCGCCGAAGGGTGTTTTGACCCGGCGTAAGCCCACGGAAGAGGAGATGAACGACGTAGAATTCGGATGGAAAGTGGCCAAGGAGATCGGTGGACTTGATATCGGGCAATGCATTGTGGTTAAAGATCTGGTCGTTCTGGCAGTGGAAGCCATCGAAGGGACGGATGAAACTATCCGGCGGGGCGGGCAACTGGCTAATAAAGGGGCGGTCGTGGTAAAAGTTCTTAAACCGAAACAGGATCTTCGTTTTGATTTACCGGCGGTTGGTCTTCAGACCATCCGCACTATGCAGGAGGTACGGGCCTCCTGTCTGGCCGTCGAATCGGACAAGGTATTGATTTTTGAAAAAGAGGAGATGCTGCGGGAGGCCGACCGCAGTAAAATCGCCGTTATTGCCCTGTAAACTTATCGTAAATTATTCACCGCAGAGACGCAAAGAACGCTAAGGAAAGATACGGTTTTTCTCTTTGCCCTTTGCCCGTTGCGGTGAAATTCATTTTTGGAGAGTTTATGCAGAAAGTTAAAGTCGGGGTTGTAGGTGTAGGCTATTTAGGCCAGTACCATGCCGAAAAATATGCATCTATGGCAGAGGCCGATCTGATTGGGGTAGTGGATATCGACAAAAAACGGGCCCATGAAATTGCAGAAAAATATGGGGCTAAACCCTATACTAACTATAAGGATCTCATCGGAAAGGTTGAAGCGGTAAGTGTGGTCGTCCCCACCACTCTGCACTACCCGGTCGCCGGCCATTTTCTCAGACAGGGGATAGACGTTTTACTTGAAAAGCCCATGACCTGTACCCTGTCCGAAGCAGGCCGGTTGATTAAACTGGCGAAGGCAAAAAATCTTATCTTGCAGGTCGGCCATCTGGAACGCTTTAATCCGGCGGTAGTGGCCTTAAGGGACCACCTTGAGAATCCGCTTTTTATCGAGTCTCACCGGCTTTCAACTTTTAAGGGCCGGGGAATCGATGTGGACGTGGTCCTGGACCTCATGATACATGATATTGATATTATCCTGAATATCGTCAAATCAAAGCTTAAGGATATCCATGCGGTCGGAGTACCGGTTATCACGCCTAATACAGATATAGCCAATGTGCGTCTGGAATTTGAAAACGGCTGCACGGCTAATGTCACAGTAAGCCGCATCTCTAATAAAAATATGCGGAAGATAAGAATATTCCAGCCCAACGCCTACCTGTCCGTCGATTATGCACGCAGGGAAATCGTAGTTATTAAGAAAACTGCTCAAAACGGTATGTATGGTTTCCCGGGCATTGAGGAACAGGTCGCTTCTTTCCCTGAGAGTGACTCTCTGGCAGAAGAACTCAGGGCCTTTGTCTCTTCTGTCCGAACCAGGAAGCCGCCGGTTGTTTCAGGCGAGGATGGCCAAAGGGCCCTCCATGTGGCCTTAAAGATTATGAAACAAATAAATCGGACTATAGAGAACCTTGGTCGCTCACTAAATATGTCCTTGCCGGAACATGCCTGCCGGGTCAGCTAACAACATCCTCATAGTAGCCGGCGAGGCCTCCGGTGATATGCACGGGTCCAGTCTGGTCCGGGCCGTGCATGATATTAATCCCGAAATAGATTTTTGGGGGCTGGGCGGGGAAAAGATGCGCGAGGCCGGGGTTAAAACACTCCTCGATTCTACCCGGTTGGCCGTAGTAGGCATCTCTGAAGTATTCACACATCTATGGCAGATTGTTCAGGCCCAGCGTATTTTACGAAAGGCCATGCGTGATAAGCGGCCGGATCTGGTTATACTGATTGACTATCCGGATTTTAACCTCCTCTTAGCGGCCAAGGCCAAGGGTCTGGGAATTCCGGTTATGTACTATATAAGCCCGCAGGTATGGGCCTGGCGCAGCGGGCGGGTCGGAAAGATAAGGCGCCTTGTAAATAGAATGGTGGTCATCCTCCCTTTTGAGGTAGAGTTTTACCGCAGGCATCAGATGGAGGTGGACTTTGTTGGGCATCCACTTCTGGACGTGGTTAAACCGGCTTTTGAAGAGGAATATTTTTATAAACATTTTGAGATTGACCGCAGCCGGCCTGTTGTTGGTCTCTTTCCCGGCAGCCGGTTGCAGGAGGTAAACAGGCTTATGCCTTCTATTATAGATGCAGCCGGAAGATTAGAAGAAAAGATCCCGGGCATTCAGTTTGTCCTGCCCTTGGCTCCAACTATCGATAGAAGATGCGTTGAAGATTTTATCCATTCGACCGGGCTTAAAATTAGGGTTATTGAAGACGGGATCTATGATACTATGAAGGCGGCCCGTGCCGTTATCGCCGCTTCGGGTACGGTAACCCTGGAGGCGGCTATTATAGGTGTGCCTATGATAATCGTCTATAAGGTTTCAAGATTGAGTTATCTTGTGGGAAAAATAATGGTAAGGGTATCTCATATTGGCCTGGTCAACCTGGTGGCCGGTCGAAGGATCGTCCCTGAATTGGTCCAGGAAGAGGTTAACGGCCAGAGGATAGCGGAAGAGGTCTATAAAATTATAGTGCATGATAAGTATCGCCGGACTATGAAAAATGAACTTGAAGGAGTAAAAAACAGGCTGGGCGAGCCGGGTGCATCTACCCGCGCGGCGGAAATTATATGTCAGATGGTGAGGGAGTCGGAAGTTCAAACAGTTTAAGCAGTTCAAACGGCTTGAACCGTTTAAACAGGTTAAGCCGTTACTCGGGTCTCTATGTCAATTTATAAACGTCTATTTAATTTGATCGTTCCTTACTGGAAGAGAATGGCCGTAGCCATGACCTGCATGGTGGGAGTGGCCCTTCTTACTTCAGCCACGGCTTATGTAGTAAAGCCCATGCTGGATGAGGTCTTCTTTAAGAAAGACATGACCATGATCCATTTGATTCCGCTGGCCATAGTTTTTCTTTTCTTGAGCAAAGGTATTTTTTACTATGGTTATTTTTACCTTATAAACTCCGTGGGACAAAAGATTGTGGCGGATCTCAGGGAAGCGGTATACAGGCACTTAAATTGCCTATCCCTATCCTATTTCCATCGTACGCCGACCGGCGTCCTTATCTCACGAGTTCTAAACGACGTAGGTATGATTCAGGGTGCGGTTTCAAATGTCGTTGTCGGCATCTTAAAAGATACTTTTACTGTAATAGGTCTGACCTTTGTCATCTTCTATCAAGACTGGAGATTGGCGCTTATAGCCATGACGATATTTCCTGTCGCGGTAATTCCTATCGTTAAATTCGGCAGAAAATTGCGTAACATCAGCACCAAAAGCCAGCAGATTGTGGGAGATGTAACTGTATTGCTGCACGAGGGTATTACCGGCAGTCGTATCGTAAAAGCCTTTACTATGGAAGAGTATGAAATCAAGAGATTCAGAAAGCAGATTAAAAGACTTTACGACATTATCATGAGCGACGTTAAGGTAAAGGCTGTCGCCCATCCCCTTATGGAATTATTGGGTGGTATTGGAATTGCCTTTATAGTGTGGTACGGAGGCTTACAGGTCATAAAAGGCGACTCAACGCCGGGTACATTTTTTTCCTTTCTAACAGCCCTGATAATGCTGTATGAACCGGTGAAAAACCTCAGCGGCGCGAACAGTGCGATACAGCAAGGGGTGGCTGGCGCTATCCGGGTCTTTGACCTTTTAGATACCCCCCCTGAGATAAGAGACAAAGAGGGTGTTGTAGCGCTACCGCCTATCCGGCAGCATATTGAGTTTAAAAATGTATCCTTTAGATATGACGAGGCGGTTGTGCTCAGGGATATAAATCTTAAGGTGAAGGCCGGTGAAATCCTGGCCATTGTCGGGATTAGCGGCGGAGGCAAGACCACGCTGGTCAACCTTATTCCCCGCTTCTATGACGTAACCGATGGCGCAATTTATATTGACGGCACAGACATCAGAGACGTTACCATCTCTTCCCTCCGTTCCCAAATAGGCATAGTGAGCCAGCAGACGATCCTCTTCAATGACACAGTACGTAACAACATAGCCTATGGCGACGTCAGGAAGTCTGAAGGGGAAATAATAGAGGCCGCTCGTGCCGCCTATGCCTCCGATTTTATTGAGAGGTTACCTCAGAGATGGGATACCGCAATCGGTGAACAGGGGGTCAGGCTCTCAGGTGGCGAAAGGCAGCGGATTTCCATCGCCAGGGCGCTTCTTAAAAATGCGCCTATTTTAATTCTGGATGAAGCCACATCTTCTTTGGACACTGAGTCTGAACTTGAGGTGCAGAAGGCCCTGGATAATTTGATGCAGGGAAGGACCACCTTGGTCATTGCCCATCGGCTTTCCACTATTCGAAATGCTGACCGGATTATCGTCATCAAGGATGGAGCCATCGTGGAAGAAGGAAAACATGATGAGCTTTTGGCTTTGGGCGGTGAATATCGTAAATTGCACGATATGCAATTCCGGGATGAGTCGGATCTCACCGCAGAGAGCACAAAGGATACAGAGAGCTGATAGCTGAAAGCTGATAGCTTGTAACATGTTCACATTATATAACGTCTTACAATTAATATTCATCTTTATATTCCTGCCGTTCATCCTGCTTAGAATAGCCTTTACGCCAAAGTACAGACAGAGGATTTTAAACCGGCTGGGGCTACGCCCCCCTTCCATGGATGCGGTAAATGACTCCGGCCCCAGGATATGGATTCACGCCCTGTCCGTGGGTGAGGTGATGTCTTCAATAGCCTTGGTCAGGGAGATACGGCAGCGATTTCCGGATTGGGTGATAATTTACTCTACCTCCACAGCCACAGGAGCGGGTATCGCACGGCAAAAACTCGGTGACATGGTCGATTACCTGATTACTTATCCCCTCGACCTGTTCTGGTCGGTGCGGCAGGTAGTTAAAGACATCAGGCCTGACCTTTTTGTCCTGATTGAGACCGACCTGTGGCCCAATATGCTGAGCGCCCTTTCACGCCGTGGGACACCAATTATCCTGCTGAACGGGCGTATATCAGACGCCTCTTTTAATAATTATAAAAGGTTCAGCCTGTTTTTTGGCCCTATTTTTTCTTTAATAGACAAATTTGCCATGCAGTCACGCGCCGACGAAGAAAGGATGATAGAGCTTGGCATAAGTCCCCGGAAGATATTCAGGATCGGTAACCTGAAATTTGATCAGGAAGGCGTGCAGGTCGGAGAAAAGGAGACCGGGAAGTTAAGACGTAATCTGCACATACCTCCTGGAAGTAAAGTCTTTATCGCCGGCAGTACCCACGCAGGAGAAGAGGAGATAATCCTTTCGGCCTATGGTAAGTTAATTCTTACTTATCCTGATCTCTTTCTCTTACTGGCTCCACGAGACCCGGGGCGGGCGGACGATGTGAAGGGGCTGGCCCAATCTGCCGGTCTTGATGCCTATAAAAAGACTGAACTCCCGGGGTTGCCGGAAAGTAACACGGTGCGGATAGTTGTTCTTGATACGCTTGGGGAACTTTCGAAATTATATGCCCTGGCCACGGTAGCCTTTATCGGCGGCAGTCTGGCGCCGGAACGGGGACATAACGTCCTGGAGGTCGCTGCCCATGCCAAGCCGGTAGTATTCGGGCCTCACACAGAGGATTTTAAAGAGGCGGCCACGGCTCTTATAAGGAAGGGTGGTGGCTACATGGTGAATAGTGCAAACGAACTTGTAAATATTTTAGAAATTATCCTGTCTAACGATGTTTTGGCCCAAAAGTCAGGGGAGAGGGCCTTTCAGGTTATCGAGGAAAATAGAGGCGCAGTGGAGAAGGCCATTGACCTTATTTCTGGAACTTTCCTGCGCACATCAAACCTCAAAGGAACAAGGCATTAAGCATTAATGAACCCAAAACTCGCAACCCGAAACTCGCAACTCGTAACTCTACTCTTACCCTTTGGCCATCTGTACGGCCAGATCATGAGATTGAGAGCAAAACTTTATGACTTTGGTCTCTTTAAGACCCGGAGTCTGCCCTGCCGGGTCATTAGCATCGGCAACCTGACACTGGGGGGCACGGGAAAGACGCCCCTGACTATATGGCTGGCCAGATACCTGCAAGGCAGGGGTAAAAGGGTTGCCATAGTGAGCCGGGGTTATAAGGCGAAAAATAAGGGCCCCGTATCCGTCGTCTCTGACGGCCGGCACATCCTTCTTGGTCCGGATGAGGCCGGAGATGAGCCGTTCATGATGGCCAGCAGTCTTCCGGGTGTCCCGCTTCTTATCGGTAAAAAGCGGTTTCCGGTGGGGATGAGGGCCATAGAAGATTTTAGCCCTGATGTGGTTTTACTTGATGATGGCTACCAACACTTGGGATTGGCCAGAGATCTAAATATCCTCCTTCTCCGGACCGTCAACCCCTTTGGAAATGGGCAGGTATTTCCGGCCGGAACCTTACGCGAACCCCTTTCAGCGCTTAAGCGTGCGGATGCCTTTATTTTGACCTATGCGGAGGAAGGCACTGAATCTACCGTTGAAAAATTAAGGCTCTTTTTACATAGAGAATTCCCTGATAGGCCGGTTTTTATAAGTTATTGCAAACCGGTTTCCTTCTATTTGTTGAACGAAACATTCATCCGCCTTGGGCGGACAAAGGACAATGAAAATCCCCCCTCACCCCCCTTTAGTAAAGGGGGGGATACGTTAAGTCCCCCTTTGGGGAAAGACGGGGGCCCATCAATTCCCCCTTTGGAAAAGGGGGATATAGGGGGATTTTCAGATGAAAAGGCATCACATAACCTATCAGAACTAAAAGGAAAGAAGGCCCTTGCCTTTTGTGGTATAGCCCATCCCGAGTCTTTCAGAAAGATGCTGATTCGTTTAGATATTGATCTGGTTGATCTTATAGCTTATCGTGACCACTATGATTATCATAGAGGTGACCTGGAAGAGATCGAGGAGAGGGCCGCCAGAAAAGGCGCGGAGTTTATAATCACTACAGAAAAAGACGCTGTTAAAATTGATAAACGGATTGGAGCAAAGATCCCTATCGGAGTATTAAGGACAGAAATTACCTTTGAATCTGATTTTTCTTCTTTTATTGATGAGTGTATGGGCATCTAATGCAACTGAAACAAGACAAAAACATTAAGAATATCCTTATCCGATCCACCAACTGGATTGGCGACGCCATAATAACCACTCCGGCGGTTAAGACCATCCGGCAAAATTTCCCTCATGCGAAGATAAGTATCCTGGCCAAGCCCTGGGTCAAAGATGTCTTTGCCGCCAATCCCTATATCGATCATATTATTGTCTATGACAGCATGCATAGCCACAAGGGTTTGCGTGGGCAGGCACGTCTGGCCAGGGAATTGGCCGACGAAGGCTTTGACCTGGCTTTCCTACTGCAAAATGCCTTTGAAGCGGCCTGGTTGGCCTATCTGGCGCACATCCCAAGGCGTGTCGGTTATAATACGGATGCACGAAGTCTTCTACTGACACATAGCGTACCTCTGAAAAAAGAGACAAAGAAGATACATCAGGTCTATTACTACCTCCGTATGCTGGAAGGCCTGGGCCTGGAGGTGGAGCAAAAGCCGCAGCTTTTTTTAAAACCCGCACCTGATGATATCGCCTGGGCACGGAAGGCGCTCCTCCCTCTAATTCCCACTTTAAAAATGGGGGGTGAGGGGGGATTTTCAGATGAGAATAAACTGATCGGTATCAACCCCGGCGCTTCTTATGGCCCGGCCAAAAGGTGGCTGCCGGAACGTTTTGTGGAATTGGCCGGGATGCTTACAAAACAGGCGGATGCCAGGGTAGTCATTTTTGGGACTAATGCGGATAGAAAAGTAGGGGAGGGGGCCTTAGCCGCGGCATCGGGGCGAGTGATCAATATGGCAGGGAAGACCACCTTGGGCCAGGCCATGGCCTTGATGGCCTGTTGCCGGGTCTTCATTACCAACGATTCAGGCCTGATGCACGTAGCCGCAGCCCTGCATGTTCCCCTGGTGGCCATCTTCGGCTCTACCAATCCGGTGACTACCGGGCCATTTTCAGACCGGGCCGTGATCCTGCGCAAGGATATAGATTGCAGCCCTTGCCTGAAAACGGTCTGTCCGGCAGACTTTCGCTGCATGAAAGAGATTACGACGAAAGAGGTTTACGAGGCTACGCTAAAAATGCTGGAGAAACAGTAACCGTTCGTCTCACCACAAGGACGCAAAACGCGCTAAGAAAAAAAAAGAGAATCTGGAAATCAAAAAATCAGGAATAAAAGATTTTTTCATGAGTTCCTGAGTTCCAAATTTTATTCTTTTTGCGGTCTTTGCGCTTTCGCGTGGACTATTACGAGGAGTATGAAAATTGAATATCGGCGTCTTTCTGGATCGGGATGGGACCATTAATGAAGAGATGGGATATATTAATCACCTTTCGCGGTTTCATATCCTCCCGCGTGCCGCTGAGGCCATAAGGCTCTTAAACAATAGCGGATTAAAGGTAGTTGTGGCTACCAATCAGTCCGGCCCGGCCCGGGGATATTTCCCGGAGGAGTTGATTGGTGTAGTGAATAACAAGATGATAGACATCCTGAAAGAACAGGATGCGCGTCTTGATGGGATTTATTACTGCCCGCATCACCGCGAGGCCGTTGTTCCTTCTTACCGGGTGGCCTGCGATTGTCGCAAGCCCAAAACCGGCCTGTTAAAAAAAGCGGCTCAAGAGCTGGCTATTGATCTCTCGAGATCTTATGTGATAGGCGACCGCTTCCTGGACATAGAACTTGCCCATAATGCCGGGGCCAAAGGTATCCTGGTGCTGACCGGTTACGGCAGAGGTGAGTTGATGTATCTGGATGACTCAAGTCCTATAAGGCCGGATTTTGTGGCCGAAGACCTTTATGAAGCAGCCCGGTGGATACTCCAGGACATATCATCTCACCGCAAAGACGCAAAGAAGGACCTGAAGTGATAAAAGAAGAAGATAAGAAAGTATTCACCGCAGAGCCGCCAAGGACGCAAAGTTTTTTCTTTGATAACAATATGTTGTCTTCGCGGTCTTTGCGCCTTTGCGGTGAGATATGAATATCCTCATCGTCAAACTAAGCGCCATCGGCGACGTAGTTCATTCCCTGCCTGTCCTCTACGCATTGCGCCAGAGATTTCCCTCGGCCCACATTGCCTGGCTGGTAGAGGAAGCCGCCTCCAGTTTACTCGAAGGCCATCCTTTGCTGGATCGCCTTATTGTGTCAAAACGCAAAAGCTGGCTTAAGGCCCTCGGCCACGCAGGTAATAGAAAAAGGGCTATAAGCGAGATAAAATCCTTCATTCATGAGCTAAGAGATACTGAATACGATGTTGTTCTCGACCTGCACGCCCTTCTAAAGAGCGGACTGTTGATCTTTCTCGCCCGGGGCAAGCGAAAAGTTGGCTACGCCAGTGGAGATGAGGGGAGTTCTATCTTTCTGAATGAAAGAATCCCTCCTTATGATATCGAAGAACATGCTATTCTGCGTTACATGAATCTGGCAAAATATCTGGGGGCGCAGCCAAATGGTTATTACTTTCCGATTCCTGTTTCGAGTGCTGATAAAGAGTCTGTAACGCGAATACTGGAAAGAGAGAGGATCGAGGGGCCTTTTATAGCCATAAATCCTGTGGCCAAGTGGGACAGCAAACTCTGGGATAAAAAAAGGTTTGCCCTGCTGGCTGATCATTGTATAAAGGAACTTAAGCTCCCGGTTATTTTTACCGGCGGCAGAGAAGATGACGCTGCGATTCAGTCAATTATGGAACATATGCAGGAGAGGGCGGTTAATCTTTGCGGACGAACCAACTTAAGGGAGCTGGCTTATCTCTATAGCCTCAGTCGGGTGATGGTGACGACAGACACCGGACCCATGCACATTGCGGCTGCCGTAGGGACGTCGGTAGTATCCCTTTTTGGCCCCACCGCCCCCTGGAGAACCGGGCCATTCGGGGATGGTCATGTGGTTATTCGCAAGGAACTGCCCTGTAGTCCCTGCTTCAAAAAAAAGTGTACTGATCCGAGATGCATGAATACAATCGAGGTGGAAGAGGTTTTGCAGGCGATATGGAACAGGATCAACCTATCGCCAAAGGACTGAAAATATAGTTAGGGAGATTATAATAAATTCAACGCAAATCTGCGTCCGATTAAGGAGTTATCATGATCAACAAGGAACTTTTAGATATTCTGGCTTGTCCTAAATGCAAGGGCAATGTCAGATTGAACGAGGCCAAGGATGGATTGATCTGTGATAAGTGTAAGCTTCTTTATGAAATCAAGGACGATATACCTGTCATGTTGATTGACGAGGCCAAAAAGATTGAATAACAATCATATTATCTGTCATTCCGTGCTTGACACGGAATCCAGGGTTTTAGTTTCTGGATTCCTGCTTTCGCAGGAATGACACACGGGGCAGGAATGACATTTTCATTGTTCCTTGTGCCGACGTGTCGACATGTGTGTTTTATACTCAGAGATACTACCTCGGCGTTAATATATCCATCATCTCTTGAATAGCTCTTTGTACCTTATCCGTTTCTAAGTTATGAAGGCATCTACTCCACCCCGTAGAATCACAGCCTTTCTGATGACAGGGCGCGCAGTCGTCATCGGGAGTGACGACACGGTGATCGTCGCCCGGAGGTGCCCAGTCCCTCCAGTCTGAGGGACCATAGATGGTTATGGTGGGAGTGCCCACAGCCGCAGCTATATGAGGAGCCGCGCTGTCTACCCCTATATGTAAAAAACTCAGGGCTAATACTCCGGCTAACTCACTCAACGTAGTCTGGCCGGCAAGATTAAATACTCTTCCCCGGCATTTTTTAACCAATTCAAAGGCCTTATTTTTCTCCTCATGGGAGCCCACGATGACGGCTGGAAAGCCGTGTCTATCCCATATCCAGTCGATGACCTGGACCCATTTATCATGACTCCATTCTTTATATTGCCACCTGGAAAAGGGATTTAATGTAATCCATCGTTGATTAATGCCAAAAAGTCCCTCACCGTCGAGAAGCTTATGCACCTGTTCTTTAACATTTTCAGAAACCCACAATTTGGGAACGGTATTTTCCGTATCGATGCCTAATTCTCTCACAATACGGAGGGATTGTTCTGCAGCTCCCAGTGTTTTTTTTGTTGGTACCGGGGGATCGACTACATGGGTAAATAACATATTCCGCCAGAACGGTACTTCACAGTAAAACATGGACACTCTCACCGGGGCGCCTGTAATATAGGCCATTATGGCTCCCCGATCCCCGGCCCGTAGATCAAAGACAAGGTCAAAATGTTCCTTACGCAAGCCTCTTATAAAGCGTATTTGCTCGATGGCTTTTTTAAAGAAGCTTCCTTTATAACGCCTGACCTCAAATATCTTATGGAGGGACGGATCTTCCGCTAAAAGTGTTCCAAAACCTTCCCACACAAGAATAGATACTTTTGCGTCCGGATATTTTTCTTTGACGGCCCATAAGGTCGGGGTAACCCAGACTACATCACCAATATCACCCAGTTGTATGATGAGAATATTTTCTGTATCTCTTTTTTGAAGAGGTTGACCTTTAATAAACATCTATCCACTCAGGGGCGACCGTTTAAGTGCCAGAGTATAAGCTTTGAATTGACTACCCATTTATTCCTTAAATTTTTATTTGTAAAAAGCATAGCCAGATTTCCAAGAGAAGTTAATAACCAATTTATGATCGTACGTATGAAGATAACGAAAAAAATAATCTGGTAATAGCTACGGCTTTTCCATTTCTTAAAGAATTGGTATCGGGAACGGTAAAATTCGATCCGGGAACGAACATTCCGGCCGATGCTTTGTCCCTGGAGATGATAAATACGGGCTGAAGGGACATGGTAAATCTTCCAACCGGCGGTCTTCATCTGTAACGCCCAGTCCGTCTCTTCAAAAAAGAAAAAGTAGCGCTCATCGAACATTCCAACTTCGTCTATGGCCTGCTTCCGCACCAGAAGGCAGGCCCCGATCCCTGAATCAACCTCAACCGGCCCCTTATAATCATATCGCTTGCTGGGATAGCGCTTTGGAAACAGGTATTCGAGGAGAGGGGTATTAAGAAAAAGTGTTAATAGATCGGGGAAATTGGCGATTGAGTTTTGTTTGCTCCCATCGGCGTTTAAAAGCTGTCCGCAGGCCATGGCCGCATCCGGATGGACCTCCATGAAAGAAAATAGTTCATAAACGGCATGTTCTTTTAAAACTGTATCTGTATTCAGCAACAATGCATATCGACCCTTCATAATACCAAAAGCCTGGTTATTGGCCGCCCCGAAACCCCGGTTGGTGTTGTTTTCGATAATCGTAACCTGCGGAAACTCCTCACGCAGCATGGCCACACTTCCATCATGAGAAGCATTGTCAATCACGATGATCTCAAGGGCGATACCTTGTACTTTCCCGTAGATGGAATTCAGGCAGTTTCGTAGCAGGTCTTTCGTGTTCCAGTTGACGATAATGATTGAAATATCCATTTGTTACCACAGAGCCACAGAGTTGACAATCTCGTAAAAAGTCCAAAATATCACGCAAGGCCGCCAACGACGCAAAAAGAATAAGATTTGGAACTCAGGAACTCATGAAAAAATCTTTTATTCCTGATTTCTTGATTTCCAGATTTTCATTTTTACTTCGCGGTCGTTGCGCCTTTGCGTGAGAAATTGACTTTGACTATTGACCAGTGACGTTGCCTATAGTCAGCGACCATGTCGATCTGGTTTAGCCCGTCTATTTAATTCAGCCAACTTGGCGTACTTAAAAAATTTATTCACCGAATCGGTAATGGCCAGGGTAAATCCCTGTGCGCCATCCAGAACTCCGAGTCGTAAAAAATAGTCCTGAAAAAATGTAAGAACTGCGCGCAGGGTGGCAGACCAGACCGAGGCTTTTCTGCCCTGGTCAAAGGCCTCCTGGGCAGCCAGGGTGGAATAATGGTCGATTTTAAGTAAAATCCGGCTGAGGCGGCTTTCGGTATAATGCTCTATGGGCACATCCAAGTCCTGCACAGGGCCATTGACCACGATGGATTCGTGAACTTTGGCCGGAGACATTTGGCCGCGATCCTTCTGAAAAAGCCTGACCACCCGGTCCGGCCACCACCCGGAGTGCCTGATCCAGCGGCCCTGAAAGTAGTTTTTTCTGGGAAAACTGTACCCGACAGCACTCCCTGAATCGTTAGAAATGATATTTTTTATGGTAAGGGCGGTTTCCGGTGGGATTCGCTCATCCGCATCCAGCACAAGTATCCATCTATTTCTGCACTTATTGATGGCAATTTGTTTCTGAGGGCCAAATCCCCGCCAGGGTTCGATAAATACCTCGCACCCAAAGTCTGATGCAATTTTTACCGTGTCATCCGTGCTCCCAGAATCCACCACCACAATCTGCCCGGCAAAATCTATGCTTTTGAGGCAATCGGGCAGGTTAGTTGCCTCGTTTTTGGTTATGACAGCTACGGAGAAAGGTATCTTATTGTCCATAAGTTGGCTATTATTTTAGAAATTCGAATAATACTTAACATAGATATAATCTTATTAAAAGAATGATTTTTTGCTTGGAAAAGACAAAAAACGTCATTATAATCGACAAAACAATCGGATGTTATGAAGGATATGGAGAAATTGCGATATGTGAGGATGAACATACGATTTCTACAATGTCCGATAAATGTAGAAATGAGGGCAGATTACCAAAAATAGAACAGGTATCGACCACGACACTTAATACGTTAATTAGCTTATATGGACGCCCCGCGTTCTGTAAAATAGATGTTGAACGATTTGAAAAATCAGTATTAAATGGGTTAACGAGACCAATTCCTTTGATATCTTTTGAAGTTACAAGGGAATTTTTATGACGCGAAAAATTGTAGAAATTACCTTTTATCAATAGGCCGATTGGCGAATCAAGGATCTATTATTGACAGACTGGGTAGGACCTGAGGAGCTATACAAGAGAGTAGATTCATTGGATGGCGAATTTCTCTGGAGTGATATATATCAAGCTTCTTTGAAACATGCACCCGGGTAGGCAAGTTATAGCCATATTAACTTAAAATACTTATAGCAAGGTTCCCGTATCCCACTGATTTTTGTTTGACTCGTGTAGAGGTAATCTTTTCTTTGAAAGAGATTGTTGTAGATATCCGCACGTTATTTCATAGGGCAATTGAGCAGTTCGGTTCCGAAACAGGGGCATTAGAGTTTTTGCCCGAGAATCGTTATAACAAAACTATGTTTCCTACAACGGGTCAATATGACTGGTTTTCGGGTCAACTGTTGTATTGCCTGATCCGATACTTGAAGCCGGACAAAATTCTGGAAATGTCTACTGCCTCAGGCTATTCAGCGATGTTCATGGCGATAGCTCTTAAGAAGAACGGCCAAGGTAAACTTGATACCTATGAATTAGACGCAAAAGCTGCAAACGCTGCCACCACATTATTCAAAGAACATCAATTGGTAGAGGTTGTCAACTTGCATGTGGGGGACGCGAGAAAGTTGTCAAAACCGGGGCAATTAGATTACGATATATATTTCCTGGATAGCCTCCATACGGAGATATTTGCACGCTGGTTCATTGAAACGCATGTAATACCCACGAACCGGAGAAACGCCTTGTTTCACATGCACGATATTTTGCCCCGTCATGCACGTGTCCGCTGCTGGAATGCACCACCAGTCGAAGGAACACCTCTGGACCCCAATTCTCGATTATCTTGGAAACAAAGGCTTAAACGGGCTATGCGTGCGTTGATAAATCCCAAGCAAGACCAGGATGATGAACAAATCCCTATCCGTGTTTATCCTCCTGCTGAAACAGGGGTACAGACCTATGATGGAAATTGCACAACTGAGGCCATACTGGGAAATGATCTGGCAGCCCTGATGAAACCGGAAGATTATGTCTTTCTCTGTGATATTGCAAACGATTATCCACAACTCTCACCCCGGAAGTATGATTCATGCGCTATTGGTCGAACAGATTGTAATAATGTCCCTATGGAGTGGAATGAGTCTTGGTGGTGTAAGGTGACCGCCCTCAAGGCAGCTTACCATTTTTTGCGATTGCGAAATCATCAGGTTTTGGAAAGCTCAAATATGCCACATCCATAATGACACGAAAAATTGTTTTTGATGGATACTTCTTCTAAGTCGGCATTTGCAATAAGATCGCCACGATCATTTACATAGGAAAAAGCATTGATTTTATATTTATCACCCAGCAAGTTTAACAGATATTCTATGGAAAAAATCCTGTGGGCATTAAATTCAATCCTTTGTTCACCAATAGGTACGGAAAAATAAAGCTTCCCCCGTTTTTTTAGCATCTTATAAATATTCTCCCAACCTAACAGGTGTCCATTATAGTCCAACCTATCTCCATATCTACCGAGGCCAAAATGTTCCAGCGCATGAAGACATGAAACTGAATCGCAGTAATCTGTTAAATTGAAATTTCTATCCATAAGATCGACACGCCTAAAGCGAATATTTTGAATATTACTATTTAACTCCCTAATATCAAAAACTTCAATTTCTCTAAACGATGCAACATGAGCAACAAAGCCGTCTATTCTTGAGCCAATATCGACGTGTTTAATTGGTTTATTTTTGAATATCTTATGAGCAACTAGCAAGTCCTGATAGAAATAGTGTCCTGATGCGATTCCGCTTTCTTTATACCTGTCCTCTAAGCAAGGATACATTTCCCCAAAGGGGAGAGCTATTTTTGTTTGTTTTGCCTGTCGTTTGATCTCATAATAATTTTTCAAAAATAGAGGCATTCCCTTCATAAAAACAAAAAATGGCACGCCTTTTATGAAAATTCTGAGACGCATGCGTTGTGACTCCCCAAATCTGGCTATGCGCTGACCGTAAGCAGGCCACATGGATACGATATCCATAGAAATAAGAAGTTAACTGACCGTACTTTACACTTTTCATACCACTACGGTGCCATTAAGACAATGAAATTTATAGGAAAGTATGATATATAAACGGAGTATTCGAGCCGTAGCTCCTCTTATTATAACTTATCAAAAAAACGGACAGTATGTACGATATAGCTTAAAGTCCCATGTATCAGTTAAGAAAACTTAAATTAAATGGGAAGGCGATTAACTCGCTCAACATAAGTATTCCTATCTTAATGGGAGTATTCCTATTCTTCAATCCCTTTCCCCACACAACTACTATAAAAGAAATTTGTTTTTATCTTTCGGCTTTCATCGTACTTCTGCTTTTGGTTTTTAAAAAGACTGCTTTTTCCTTTAAGACACCTTTATCCATCCCGTTTACATTGTTTGTTCTTTGGAGTTTCTTTGGCCTCTTTTTTGCGCTTGATAAGCCAAATAGCATCCATGATTTTTATGCACATTTACTAAAGTATCTGACTTTCTATTATCTATTGGTCAATTTTTTTAATACTAAGAAACGGCTCGGAGTTCTAATATGGATCATAATTTTATCAGCAGCGGCTTTTTCAATTTGGGCAATCACTTATTTTTACTTCTTCATGGGAAATGATATAGCAACCCAACTTGGTCTCGGTTTTACTGAAATCCCAATTAATATTATTGGCATTGTAACCTTATTTGCCATTATCCTGTCATTATACCTTTTCCGCCAACTAACAAATGGATATCGTAAAACCTTCCTCGTTATTTGCCTAATAATAACATCTCTGGCAACACTTTTAACGCAAACGCGCGGCACCTTGCTTGCTATGGTCTTTTCATTAACTATATTATCTCTGAAAAATAAAAAGGTATTGGTGGTTTTTACTGTATCTCTTTTAATCGCTATCGCGTTTTTGCCTGTAAGTCACCGTCTCACCATGGAAAATATTATAAATAAATTACGGGACGATCCTAGAACAGGAATAGCTTATAATTTTATCGAAGTTATTAAAGATTACCCAATTACTGGTATCGGTTTTGGGATGCAAACGTATGCAGATGAAAAACTTTTAGACAAATACAATGCAAGGGTGCCTACTAAATATAGGCAACCAATTACTTATAAGGCTCCTCACAACCTATTGATTGATGTGGCCGTGAGACTTGGTCTTGTGGGACTTGCGTTATATTTATATATAATATTCACGTTTGTCCGAATGGGATGGAAGAAAATTAAATATGGAAAAGACGATGTTATAAGAAGATGGGGGCTTTGTCTCATGGCTGCATTTGTTGCCGTCTTTATCCAAGGGATGTTTGAAAACATACACAGTGGCCCGCCTGCGATTGTGCTTTACGCTATTTTCGCCATGATGACTATTTTATGGCATCTGAATATGGAGTTGGATAGTCAACTAGATATCACATCGGCATCCAGTTGAGATTGTTTACGTTACTGCGCTTATTTTGAAATTGCATGATCCCGAATGTTCGCAAAATAGCCATTGTCATCCCCAAATATGGTCTGGTGGGCGGGGCGGAGGGATTTGCCGCTGAATTGACGGAAAGGATTGCTCAGGACAGACGATTTGAAGTGCATGTTTTTGCTAATAAATGGCAAAAAAACTCAGAACATATTACCTTTCATCACATTCCGGTTATTGGTCTCCCCAAATTCCTGACCACAGTCAGTTTCGCGTATTTTGCAGGCCGCAAGATATCGAGAATGGACTTTAACTTGATCCACGCCCATGACAGGATTTTTGATGCTGACATATTTACCATGCACGGTATCCCGCACCGAATCTGGGTCCGTGAAGTGCGTAAAAAACGCATGAGCCTTTTTGATTACGCAACGGCTTGGGCCGAAAAAAAAATGGTCACAAACAGAAGATGCCGGACATTTCTTGCCGTATCCAACCTGGCAAAGGGAAAATTCTTACAGGAATATCGAGAGGTTGATCCTGATAAAGTTCAGGTCATTCATCCCGGTGTTGATATCCAAAGATTTCAGACGGTTGATCGACAGCTTTGCCGCCAGAAGATAAGAAAAAAAATTGGCATGGATCTATCAGATCAGGTAATCTTATTTGTTTCTATGAATTTTGATATTAAGGGCCTTGATAAGCTTATGATGGGGTTAGCTAACTTCAAGTTGAGACACCCCTCAGAAAGGGTTAAATTACTGGTCGTAGGAAAAGGTGATGATGAGAAGTACAAAAGTTTGGCTCACAATTTAGGAATAAAAGACCAGGTCGTTTTTTCAGGGGTTGTTCAGAAAGAGCTGCTCGATCAAATTTATCCGGCCTGCGATATCTTTTCCATACTTTCGAAATTTGATACCTTTGGAATGTCCGTACTTGAGGCTATGGCGGCTTCCTTGCCGGTCATGATTAGCGGAAACGTAGGGGCAAAGGATCTAGTGAAAGAGGGGGTTAACGGATTTGTTATTGATAATACAGACAATGCAGATGAAATCGCCAGCAGAATTGTTTTGATGATGGATGAGGAAGTCAGGACCAGGATGGGCAGGGAAGCATTCAAAACAGCACTCCATAATACATGGGAGGCAATAGTGGATACGGTTTTGAAGGTATATGATGAGGAGATGTGTTAAGTGGGTTACAAAAATTTTAAACGAGAGATAAAAAAAATCTTGCCTGCTAAAGCATGGGATAGATTGTTTTGGATAATTAAAGGAAGACCTGTACCCCCTCCCCATGTAGTGAAGCAATGGATAGTAAAAAAATATGCGAATAGGTTTAGAATTAGAATTATGGTAGAAACCGGAACGTATTATGGAGATATGGTTGAGTCGATGAGAAATCACTTTACATCTATACACTCCATAGAAGTATCTGAACCTTTGTATCAAAACGCAGTTAAAAGGTTTGTGGGTCATAATCATATTTGTCTGTATCATGCTGATAGTGGATATATTTTACCGAAAATTTTAAGTAATATTAAAGAACCGGTTCTGTTTTGGCTTGATGCACATTATTCAGGTGGAGAAACTGGTAAGGGAGATTTAGACACACCGATAATGAAAGAATTGCAATACATTTTCAGCCATCCTATTAAGAACCATGTCATCTTAATTGATGATGCAAGAAGTTTCACCGGACAAAATGGTTACCCTACCTTGTCTCAACTTAAAAAGTTTGTAGGGGGAAGGTATCCAAATTCAATTTTTGATGTCAAAGACGACATAATACGGATTCACGAAGGGGCAATAGATTAACTATTTAAAACTACATGGGATGGCTGGTTATAAAAAAGTAGAAATATCTATCATCATTGTCTCTTATAACACAGTTGACCTTGTCGGAGCCTGCCTTGACTCAATTAAGGCGATCGATGGTTGCAGCAAAGAAATATTTGTTGTTGATAATGCTTCAACTGATGGAAGTGCTATTTTCATCAAAGATAATTATCCATCAGTTCATTTCATTACAAACAGCGAAAATAAGGGATTTGCTGCAGCTAATAACCAAGCACTGGAACGGTGCCAGGGACGCTACATCTTTTTCCTTAATCCAGATACAAAGATTGCGCATCCAGAGTGCTTGAAGAAGCTGATTTTATTCATGGATGGTAATCCTCATATCGGCCTTGCCGGTACGAAAGTCATCAATCCAGACGGGACGTTACAAGAATCCATATCTTACAGATATCCGGGAGAGAAATACACCACTAATGAGCTATCCGGACTAACAGGTTCTATCGCCTGTGTTTTGGGTGCAAGCATGATAGCACGTGCAGAAATAATAAAAAAAATCAGTGGGTTTGATGAAGACTTCTTTCTCTATGGCGAAGATCAGGATATGTGTCTAAGAATTCGAAAGTTAGGATATGAGATTGGTTATTGTGATTCCGCCGTTGTTGTTCATCTGGGAGGACAGAGTGAACGAAACGTTACATCATCAGATAAATGGAGAAAAAAAATTCTTGCAGAATATGTCTTTTATAAAAAGCATTATCTTCCTGAAACAATCGAGAAAATCCGTAGAGCACATTTAGTAAAAGCCTACTGGAGGATAGCAACGC
This sequence comes from Desulfovibrionales bacterium, assembly GCA_028715605.1. NCBI lineage: Bacteria > Pseudomonadati > Thermodesulfobacteriota > Desulfovibrionia > Desulfovibrionales > Desulfovibrionales bacterium. The sequence goes on along the minus strand of JAQURM010000006.1, from coordinate 83,413 downwards.
TGAATCTAACGATTCCTTTTATGAAAGACAAGGCAAGGGCAAAGGAAAAACTGATCAAATATCGAGTGATTTATCATACAATAAAGAACCTTGTACATCAATTACCAAGGTAGGAAAATTATGGAATCAGCCCCTTCAAACTGCATCCTATGCAACAGTCCAAATCGATCTGTTCTGATTCAAAAGGGAGATTGGACTGCCTTCAAATGTGATAATTGCGGACTAGGTTTTCTTGATCCTCGCCCAGATCCAACAGAATTAAACCAGCTTTATAAAGAAAGTTATTTCCAAAGCCATTATGACAAGGGCTTACAAGTTAACTCTCTCGAAATGAGACGCCGTATCTCCCAGGAGGACCATCGGATCAAGTTTTTTCGTTCATTAAAAAAGAATGGCCGACTTGTCGATATCGGATGCGGCATGGGATATTTTTTGCATGCCTCCCGTATGTATGGATATGACGTAGAGGGGGTAGATATTTCTGATTATGCAGCTTCCTACATAATGGATGAACTTAAAATACCAGTACGGATAGGATCTATTGGAAAAATCGACTTTGAAGACCAATCAGTCGATATGATTACAATGTGGCATTTTTTGGAGCATACCCATAGCCCAGAGGATTACTTGAAAAAAGCCTGGGTGTGGTTAAAACCAGGTGGGCTTATGATAGTCGATGTCCCCAATTATGAAGGAACAGATGCAAAAAAGACCTGGGCTGAGTGGACAGGTTGGTCTATTCCTTACCATCTTTATCATTTTACCCCGAAAACGTTAAAAGGCATATTATTAAAGCATGGTTTTAGAACCATCCGTACAAAGAATTATCATTCGGAGTATATCAAAAACAAGCTGGAGCAGATTCCGGGTATAAGTCTCTTTGCCCGATTAATTGCAAAAGGGTTTTCCGGTAATAGTTATGCCGTGGTCGCACGAAAGGAGTGAATGATTTTAGGAAGAGTTTTATGAAGAAGATTTGTCAGTTGGACCGCATGATAGCAAGTCAAATATTCCGATTCGACAGACTCGTGTTAAAGGATATCGATAACACAACGGTATTTAAAGTATTCGGGCACGAGGCATTAGACCAAGAAACATGCCTCTTTCATCAGAACGTATCATATGGTGATCATTATTTGGATATGTTACACAAGCTGATTGAGCAGGGCGTGTTGCACAAGAAGGGGGTCCCTGTTGTACGCTTTGCCGATGGTGAGTATGCCTTTTACAATTATACACTGGGTTGTAACGGCCTTTATCAACAGGCAGAGTCTGTTTGGGCTATCAAAAAGGCAATGCCTTCACATCTCGAGGCGCTGAAAACGCTTGCTGGATTGGGAAAGTTTGCCCCTTTAATTTTCCCGGAGAATATGCATCAAGAAACAAAAGGATTTCTCTCCTTCTTACGTAATTCCAAACAAGGTAGTTCAGCCTCAACATTCGTGAATTTTCTCTACCAGAACCACATTGAACTGACTGGTGACAATTATCTGCCGTTTTATGTAGTTTATGCCTATCTAACATCCGAGGATTTTGCCCGTCTTGTTAATCGTAAAAAAGTATGTATCCTGAGTTCGGAATGCAATATGGACTCGTGCATCCAATGGTTTGAGCGATTTTCCAGCTGTCCGGAAATTGTCTTTACAGAACTTCCTGATTCCTATGTCGCAACACGGTGGCCTGAGATGAAGAAAAATATTTTAAGGCGGATACCATCAGATACTAATATATGTCTTGTTGGGGCAGGTGTTGGCGCCCTTTTAGTATGTGTTGATGTCGCTCAACGGTTTGCCATACCAGCCATTGATGCCGGGCATGTCTTGAATATGATGAATAGTCGAGAAGATAAGTCAAGGGGACCGAGGCTTTATACCATAAGAAAACCCGGGAGTTCAGATGATCGTGAACGATCCGTTTAAGAAATATAGAAAGCAATTCAGGGCCTGGAAAAACAAAAGGAGGTTGGAACGGGAACTCGACCATTATAATTCGATATTTGCATCACGCCATCTCACCATACCTGATGATCGGGCTATCCGGCATACCATAAAACAGAAAATTCCCCGTTTAAAAGCAAAACGAAGGGGTGAACTGCACATCCTTGCCATTTATCATCATTATAACTGGGAGAACGAATCCCTGAAGCCTGCCCTTGCAAAGTTCGGCACTGTTCGACATTATGACTGGTTTGATGAGTTCAACCATCAACAAAAGGACTGGCACAAATCGGTAAAAGCAGCTATGAACGAGGATCTCGTCAATCGCATAGGACGGTGGGTCAAAGAAGATAATATCGATGTGATTTTTACTTATCTTTCCGGGGAACTGGTAACACCGGAGACCATGCAGGCACTAAGGGCCTTTGGCGTTCCCATGCTTAATCTCGCCCTGAATGACAAGGAACATTTTGTGGGAAAAATCAGACAGGATCAGGCCATGGGTTCCCGGGACATTTGCCGTTATTTCGACCTTTGCTGGACAAGCACCGAGGATGCGCTGAAAAAGTATTGTGTGGAAGGGGCTCTTCCAGTTTATCTGCCGGAAGGCGCTAACCCTGAGATTCACAGGCCATGTGACGTAGATAAAACCATTGATGTGTCCTTCGTAGGGCAATGTTATGGAAACCGTCCAGCAGTCATTGAGAGGCTTAAAGAGCAAGGCATCAAGGTTGAACCTTACGGCTATGGTTGGCCGAATGGCCCGCTATCCACGGAAGACATGGTGCGTATGTATTCAAGAAGCAAGATAAACCTCGGGTTTGGCGGAGTAGTGGGGCACAAGGATACCTACTGCCTCAAGGGCAGAGATTTTGAGATTCCCATGAGCGGTGGATTATATCTGACTGAGTATAATCGGGAACTGGAACAATTCTATGATCTGGGCACGGATATTGTGACATATACCGGCCTTGAAGATCTTGTTTCAAAAATTCAAGACCTTCTTTCCAATCCTGAAAAGGCCGAGGCCATAAGAAAGAGCGGGTATCGGCGCGCCCACCGCGAACATACCTGGGAGATGAGGTTCGAGCGGATATTTAGGTTAATGGGGCTGATTTGAACATGCACATATATTGCTTCCCGGTGTGGATATATGGTATGTTACCCGTCAAGACTTAATATAACGTTCAAAGTTAGGTTAGAGATATGACAGGCCTTGATAAAGAAAAATTGAAGGAAGCTGTTAACCGTTTTCACGCCGTAAAAATCATGGTTATCGGCGATGTCATGATGGACGAATTTATATGGGGCAAGGTATCCCGCATCTCTCCTGAGGCCCCGATACCGGTGGTTGATGTAAGGGATGAGTCCCGGATGCTGGGAGGGGCGGGAAACGTAGTGCACAATATCTGCTCGCTCAGCGCAAAGGCATCTCTTTGTGCGGTCGTGGGCAGGGATGAGATGGGACGCCGCGTGGTCAGGGAATTACGGAAACTCGGCTGTACTACTGAGGGCATCGTGGTCGAGGAATTGAGGCCGACTACGGTCAAGACACGTATCGTAGCCCATGGACAGCAGGTAGTGCGTTTTGACCGGGAGAACCGGGAAAAAATATCAAAAGAGAGTATCAAGAAAATCTTATACTGTGTCCGCGACAACCTTGCCGATATCTCTGCCGTTATAATTTCAGACTACGCCAAGGGAGTGATCTGTCCAAAGTTGATGGATGGCTTAAGGGCCCTTCTGTCCAAAAATAAGGTTATCTGGGCCGTGGATCCCAAGGTGCGGGATGTGCGCCTCTTCAAGGGTGTGACTATTTTTACCCCAAACCAGCTTGAGGCGGAAAGCATAACGGGTATCAGGATTGATTCAGACGAATCACTAACCCGGGCCGGGGAAAAACTAAAGAAGCTGGTCCAATGCAAGGCCGCCCTTGTTACCCGTGGAGAGGCCGGCATGGCGCTTATCGAGAAAGGGCAGGGGATGTATTTCATCCCCACGGTGGCCAAAGAGGTTTATGATGTCACGGGGGCCGGGGACACGGTGATTGCTACTATGACCATGGGACTTGCTGCCGGCCTTACCCCGCGCGAGGCAGCCACCCTGGCTAATTTTGCCGCCGGCATCGTGGTAGGGAAAATTGGCACGGCTACTGTACGGGCGGTGGAATTGATAAATGCCATTACTAACCTGTAATTATAGACGATGTCACTGGTCATTAGTCATCGGTCATTGGTTGAGCCTGAAAGACTGATCTCTTTTACCAGCGACAAATGACTATTGACTAATGACATTCACGATATTTGCCGCTGGAAACGCTGAGATAAAAAGATAAAAACTTTGCGTCCGTTGCGGTGAAATAAGATAATATGAGCAAGCCAAAACCTTCCCCTCCAGCCAAACTTTTGGTGAGCATTATAGCTAAGGACGAAGCCCTGATTAATGAGACTATAAAGGCCTTGGCCGACCGATGGGGCGATGTGGACTTCATAAGCGAAGTTTTGCCTTTTGATCAGACGGATTATTATAACACAGAGCTGGGCGCTCCTCTTGTGCGGCGGTTTGCCGCCGTTGAAAAGCTGATAGACCCTTATCTCCTGCCAGACCTTAAACATGAGACCAATGCCGCGGAGATGGAAGGGGCCTTGGAAGGCAGGCGACAGGTAAATATTGATCCGGGGTACATAGTGGCCGAAAGGTTGATTCTGGCCACGGGTAAGAACTATACCCATCGTATTTACCTGGGCAAGGGGATTTATGCTGATCTCACCCTCATCTACAGTAAGGGCGGGTTTCAGACCCTGCCCTGGACATATCCGGATTATGCCAGTCAGAAGGTGAGGACGATCATGGAACAGATCCGGCGAAAATATCTTTTTCAGTTAAAATAGCTCTCAGCAATCAGCGGTCAGCTATCAGAAAACAAAAGTCAAAGTCTGGGAGTCAAATAAAGCTGACTGCTGAACGCTGAAAGCTGATAGCAAGGAGTAAACAGTGCTTAAAAGTATGACGGCCTTTGGTCGGGCCAATGGTGAACTACCGTGTGGACTACTGACTATCGAAATGAAGTCGGTAAACCATAGATATTTAGATATCAGTTTACGGCTCCCCAAAAAATATACACCCCTAGAAGAACGAATCAAGAAAAAGATAGCCTCACAATTTTCCCGGGGCAGAATAGAAATTATGCTCCAGGTTAATGGCGACGCAACAAGGATACAAAACCTCGAGTTGGACATGGGATTGGCTGCTGCCTATCACAAGATTCTAGGCCGCCTGAAGGAACAATTCGACCTTAAGGGGGAGATAGAACTCTCCCTTATGGCTTCCCTTAAGGATCTTATTTTGATAAAAGAGGAAGAGATAGACCTGGAAAAAGATTGGAAGATTATGGAACCAATCCTTGTCGAAGGCATGAGTTCTATGGAACAAATGAGGATAGAGGAGGGTAGGGCGCTTTATGCCGATCTTATAAAACGACTTGACCTCCTTTCTTCTTTGGTTAATGATATACAGAATCGCGTCCCTGAGGTAATAAAGTTGTACAGGGATAAGCTGCAGGAGAGAATTAAGACACTTTTAGAGGATATAGAGGCTGACCCAATGCGTCTTGCCCAGGAGGTAGCCATTATGGCGGACCGTTCTGACGTTACCGAGGAGCTGGTCCGCATAAGAAGTCATTTCGATCAATTCAGGGGATTAACGGATACCGATGGAGCTATAGGCAGAAAACTTGATTTCCTTATCCAGGAAATGCACCGTGAGGCCAATACCATAGGTTCAAAGGCCGGAGGAGATACGTTTATTTCCCACAAGGTTGTGGATATCAAGTGTGAACTGGAAAAGATGCGGGAACAGGTGCAAAATGTAGAGTAGCTATCAGCCATCAGCTTTTAGCTTGCTGATAGCTAATTTTATGTAAGGGAGTCATTAAAAAGTGAGTAAGACTATGGATTCAAGATTGCTCAACATAGGTTTTGGCAATTCCGTGGTGATGGACAGGATAATTGCTATTGTCAACCCAAGTTCAGCGCCGATGAAGAGATTAAAGGAAGAGGCCAAAGGAAGTAAGCTGCTGATTGATGCTACCCAGGGTAGGAGGACGCGTTCTATTATCGTTACGGACAGCAACCATATTATCCTCTCCGCAATCCAGGCCGAGACTATTGCCCAGCGTTTTACGAGTGATATTTACAAGGAAGAAGAGGTGAAAGAAAAATAGTGCCGGGAAAAGGTAGTTTGTTCGTAATTTCTGCGCCTTCCGGGGCCGGAAAGACCACGGTATGCCATCGGGTCCTGGAGTCTATACCGGATCTGGCCTATTCTATCTCACATACCACACGTCCGCCGCGTTACGGCGAAAAGGACGGGGTTGATTATTTCTTTGTCTCCGAAGATGAATTTCTTCGCATGAGGGAACGCAAAGATTTTCTGGAGTGGGCCCTTGTACATAACAACTACTATGGCACGGCTAAAAGACAGATAAATGACTGCCTGGGATCAGGGAAAGACATCCTGCTGGACATAGATGTCCAGGGCGCAAGACAGGTGCGGGATCAACTATCTGAGGCCATACTCATATTTATCTTGCCCCCCTCCTGGGAGGTTTTGGAGGAACGGCTCAGGAAAAGACAGAGTGATGACGAAGAGGCCTTAAAACTGCGTATGGCCAATGCCCGCAGCGAGGTAAGGGCTGTTCGGGAATATGATTACGTTATCATAAATGATGACCTGGACGAGGCAGTTCGTAATTTTACAGCTATAGTCCAGGCCGAACGTTGCCGCCGCTCCCGCGTCGTTCCTTCACTCAACTGGTTGTCAATCAGCGTATAGCGTTTAGCGAATAGCGGGTAGATGATGCCTGATCTGATATGGGGAATACACCCGGTCCAAGAAAAGCTCAAAAACAATCCGGAATTAGTCCAAAAGATCCTGGTTAAGTACGGCGGTCAGGGAAAGGCCAGGCAGGCCATCATAGAACTGGCCCGTTCGCTGTCAGTTAGCGTACAGTTTGAGAAGGAAGAGGTACTGGAACACATTGTCGGCCATAGCCATCATCAGGGTATAGTCGCATATATTCAAGAAATTAGTTACAAAACCTTAGAAGATATATTAAGTTATGCCGCTCCTGCGACATACGGGCTGATAATGGTGTTGGACGGGATAGTTGATCCCCAGAACCTTGGCTCATTAATAAGAAGCGGACACGCTGCCGGGGTTCAAGGCATTGTAATTCCTAAGGACCGGTCTGCACAGGTCACCGGGACAGTAGAAAAGGTGGCCGCCGGCGCGCTCACTTATGTGCCTGTGGCCAGGGTTACAAATATTGTGAGGGCGCTTGAAAGATTAAAAGAGGCCGGATATTGGGTTATCGGCACAGATGCCGGGGCCGATAAGACGATTTATGAGACGGATCTTAAAACTAATGTGGCCTTAGTTATCGGCAGCGAGGCAAAAGGCATGCGTCCTTTGGTCAGAAGGCATTGTGATCTAATGGTCTCTATCCCCATGTCAGGGAAGGTCTCTTCCCTTAATGCCGCGGTGGCCGGAGCCGTGATTCTCTTTGAGATAGTGCGGCAACGAACAGCTCATGGCTGATAGCTGAAAGCTGAAGGCTCAATGACAAGGAGACTTGAATGAGAACAAAGAAGTTTTGGTTTTCCCTGGTTGCAGTAATGATGCTGATTTGTGTCGCTTGCAGCACTCCCGAGGAAAAAAAGGCCAAACATTATAAAAAGGGCATGGAGTTGGTTAAGGAAAATAAGCTGGATGAGGCTATTATTGAATTTAAGAACGCCCTCCAGATCGATCCCAAATATGTGGATGGGCACTATCAATTAGGCCTTGCTCAACTCAAAAAGGGGAATCTAAGGGGTGCGTTTGGAGAACTAAACCGAACGGTGGAACTTAATCCTGAGCTTTACGATGCCCAGATTAAACTTGGGAATTTATACATGTTAGGCCGAAAACTGCCGGAGGCAAAGGAAAAGGCCGCCTTAGTCCTAAAAAAGGAGCCTGACAATATTGACGCCCTCTATCTGTCAGGCAACATTCTATTGGCAGAAGGTAAACCTGACGAAACTATTGCCACCCTGAATAAAATTATTGCTCTCGATCCTAAACAGTCCCCGGCCTACATATTACTGGCCAGGATTTATGCAAGGCAGAAGAAATTAGATCTCGCGGAGGAATACCTTAAAAAGGCAATGGCGGCAGATGAAAAAGCGCCTGGCCCCCGGCTCACACTGGCTGATTTTTATGCCCATACCGGACGGATTGACCAGGCAGAAGCCGAATTGAAAAAAATTATCTCCTTAAATCCCAAGAAGGCAGACTATTACATTATACTAGGCAATTTCTATATGGCAACACGCAGGCCGGCAGAGGCTGAGGGTACCTTTAAAAAGGCCGCCCAGATCGATCCCAAGGACCCGAAACCTTTTATGGTCCTGGGACAATATTATGCCTTACAGAATAAATTTGAACCGGCCCTTGCCGGTTTCAAGAAGGCTTCAGAGGCAAAACCGGACAATCTGAATATCAAAAATGCCATAGCCACGCTCTATTATGATTTCGGAAAGATAAAAGAGGCCGAAAAAAAACTAGAAGACATCCTTGACGAAAACGAAAAGAACATCCCGGCCCGGATACTTAAGGGCCGGATTTATCTCAAGAAGAGAGATTTTACCAATGCCTTGACCGAATTTGATGGGATTCTTAAAGAGGAGCCGCGTCTTCAGGACGTCCGCTATTATAAGGCCTTAGCCCATATAGGAAAAGGTGAAACGCAACTGGCCAAAAACAGCCTAGTCGAGGTCGTTAAGCAGTCGCCGGGCCTTACAAAGGCAAGATTGCTACTGGCCGAGATATATCTGGGAGAACGGGCCGTTGATGCTGCGCAAAGGGAATTGCAGGAAGCGATCAAGATTCAGCCGGGAAATCTCCAGGCCAGGCTCCTCCTAGGAGACAGTTATATGGGGCAAAAGAAGGTCAAGGAGGCGCAAACGGAATATCAGGAGGCCAAGAAAATAGCTCCCAGGTCACCGGCAGGTTATTATCGTCTGGGTATAGCTTACCGTGTGATGGGCCAGAATAATCCGGCGTTAAATGAGTTTGAAGACGCCTTAAAGTTAAATCCCCATCTTATTGATGCCTTGAACCAGGTGGTTTCTATTCACGTGGCGGGGAGAGATCTAAAAAAGGCCATAACCCGGTCGGAAGAACAACTTAAACGTTCCCCCAACAATCCTTTTATCTATAACCTGCTCGGCAATCTCCACCTGGCGGATCAGAAGGTTGATCTTGCGGAAGTAAACTACAAGAAGGCGATTAGTATCAGTCCTGACTTTGTCTCTCCGTATATGGCCCTGGGGAGGCTTTATGCAGCCACAAAACGCACAGATAAGGCCATGGCAGAGTTTCAGGAGGCTATAAAAAGGAATCCAAAGGCTATAACCGCCCGCATGAGTCTGGGGGTCTTATATGAATCCCGGGGTAAATATGACGCTGCCCAGAAAGAATATCGGGAAATCTTAAAAATCAATCCGAAATTTGCACCGGCGGCAAATAACCTGGCCTGTAACCTGGCGGAACATGGCGGAAACATAGATGAAGCCCTTACCCTGGCCCAAATGGCCAAAGAGCAGAACCCTGAAGACCCGGGCATCGCTGATACTCTGGGATGGATCTACTATAAGAAAAACGTTGTTGATAGGGCTATAAGAGAGTTTGAAGATGCCATTAAGAAGATTCCTAATCATCCTACCATCCATTATCACTTAGGCATGGCCTATCTGAAGAAAGGAAATAAGGCCCGGGCCAAAGCAGAACTAAATCGGGCACTAAGTATAAGTCGCGCCTTCCTGGAGGCTAGAGAGGCGGAAAAGGCCCTTCTAAGTACAAAATAAGAAGGTCAAAGCTCAATCAAATTTGGAAATCAGGAACTCAGGGAAGTGCAAACCCAAATAAAGAGGGTCTATCTTTTCCTGATTTTCTGAGTTCCAGATTAATAGCCTTTTCTGAGTGTAGGTAGGAAGGTTTCAAGCACCTAACGTGTTATAATAGGGGTTTTTGGGGATTCTGGAACGCATGTTACGATGCCGGTAGTGCCAAGCGTACCTTCTACGTGAAACTTGGCTTGAGTAAACTGTTCAACAACACGGATATTGGTCATGAGGTGCAGGGTTATTTCTGCGGTAAATATTTTGCTTTTCCCATCTGCCATGGCCATATAGGGAATGAGCTGATCGGCCAGGTGTCTATCTACGGCCGCCTGACTATCCAGAAAGGAGAGGAATAAATCGGCAGTCTCATCGGCTACTTCTTCCGCCCGTTTCCCTCTGGCCCCTAAGGCCGAAAAACCGGCAAAGGAATCGCCTCCCCGAACCCTTAAGAACACAAAAGTTCCCTGACCAATTGAAGGCGCCGCAATCTCTTCACAGGATACTGTTGTCCCCTCAGTGGCACGCTGTGGCGTATCTTTGAAAATTCTCTTTAACAATTGTCTCTTCTGCCGGGTTACGATGTGTTCCGGAAGATTAGAAGCTGCTGATATTGCGGTCACCTCTTCCGGTTGCAGATTGTCGGTTTTAGATATACCCTTCAGCCGGGTAACCGGCTTTATGGAGAAATGGACAATACCTTCGCCCATAGGATACCAACCCCATCGTTCAAGATGGGAATCCACCACCATGCCCATTCCCTCTATGGTGGGGATAAATACCCCGGCCAGGTAGTGAAAGGGTGGACTCCAAGGCACATGAGTGCCGCCTTTTATGGTCACATCGGAAGGCTCGCCTGCAAAAGCTAATGGAAGTGATATGGTTTGAAAAACCAGAGAGACAGATCCGGCGCTTCCTCTTTCTTCGGACACATCAAAGAGATACTTGCCGCCTTTTAGTGTAACAGGCCGAAAGGCAAGGGTAGTTGAACCGATGGTAGCGCCGTCAACTGCTGCCTGGCTGATCTCCCTTGCTGCCCTTACACCGGCCAGATGCTGCGGGCGCAGACCGGGATTTTTTCTGTTAGCGCGGATGTTATAGATGCGGAAGGGCTTCTGGAGGAGACAGGATAGACTTAGAGCGGTCCGTAATATCTGCCCGCCTCCCTCTCCATAGGAGCCATCGATTTCGATCATAGGTCATGTCTCAGCGATCAGCTTTCAGCTATGAACCTGAGCTATGAGCCATGCCCCATCACTCTTCTTCTGACTGCTGACTATCGACTTGGGACTAATGACTCCTGGGACTGCCTTTTAATCTTCAGAAACCGGGATACGTAGAGAAAATATGGTGTTGCTATATTGTTCCTGGACGGATAGGTCAAAATTGTATTTTTTTCTTAAAAGATTAAGAAGACATAGCAGAAAATCGTTTTGTGGTGCTTGTTTTGAGGCCGTACCCGAATGTTTTATATCCAGACAAATCATATTATTTTCAAATCCGGTGGAAATAAAAAGCTCCTTTTTATCAGAAAGGTTCATGGCCTTGATGCAATAGTCTAAGAGATTGAAAATAAGTTGTGAAAAATCGATATAAGCCCCCCATATAAAGGGAAGGTCTTTTGCCAGGGCCAACTTTTTGTTAATTTCATACCTGAATTTCTGGTTTGCTTCCAGGAACATAATCTCGTTCATAATAATATCGTTCAGATTAAGAAGCCGGGGCATCGTGTCCTGCTCTTTCTTTATCCTGGCCATGAAATTACGACATAGATCAGAGAGGATTTGTACATTATGACCGATCATCCTCAGACCTTCTATATACTTATCAAGTTTATCTATCCCCTGGGCGCTATGAGAAGAATCTGCCAAGTTATTTTTACCGGCCTGCATCTCGAGATTTAACAGTTCAAGTCGGCCTTGTATGGAAGAAAGGGGATTAACCATATTATTCAATAACCCTTTTATTATTAACCCGACGGAAGAATGTCTGGATTGTTCAATAAGGACTGATTCAAGCTCTTTTTCCCGTAAGGACCATTGCCTTTCCTTTGAAACGTCCTGGATTACGATTATTATACCTGAAACAGCTCCACTAGTCTCAATAACAGGCCTTAGTTCTAAGTCTAGATAGTGATTATTTGATTCTTTTAGAGGTGGTTCATAAGCAACATTTTTAATTCTATAGCTCTTACCACCCAAGACTTCCTGCAATATGTCTTTAAATGTCTTTTCCTGATACCGTAAATTAAATAGCTTATTCACCTCCCAGATGGGTCGGCCGATTACTTTTTGCTTTTCCGGTATGAATGCAGCACATTGCTTTGGATTGTAATTTCTGATTACAAATTCCTCGTCTAATATAATAACCCCATTATTTACCGAGTTAATGACGTGGTTATTCAGATTTTTGAGTTGTTGAATCTCAGGGTAAAATGGATGCCGGGCATAATCAACAAATGCCGCCAGGTTATTATCCATATATTGTGAGACCAATTCTATGGGCATTACAAAGGAGACAGGTTTTTCAAATTTAACGCCCATACCGGATTCATGATTGGGTTGACGATCAATGACCCAGCGTACGTCGCCTTTGACTCTGACTAACTGGTCCGTTTCCGGAATGGTAAAATTCAGATTTATGGCGGTTCCAACGTCCGGTAGTTCTTCCGATAAAATAAACGCCCCGTTTTGATGAATATCTAAGGCAATACTGTCTTCAAAATCTCTGCCGGCAACACGGTGACGGACGGGAAGCCGTAACGGGATACGAAAATGTCTTCTTCTTTCACCATCTAAGTGCATATTAACACCACTTTCTTTAAGTCCGGACTAAACTTAACATAAGAGTGCCGGTGACATAACTATTTTGAACGCTTCCAATATTGAGCAAAAAAGGTGCCAGAACTTTTATAGGCCATAGACAATTAATAACTGTTGGATATTATGAATGATTTAATTATATGTGTAAATACCGGACAGAAACGTTTAAGACGTAAATGGAAATAGTGGTAACTTATTGTGGAAATTTTTTCTCCTGGTAGTGGAAATATTTTTCTCATCTGCAAGTCTTATAGTGAATACTACCTCATTTTCTTTCCTTGTCTAAATCGGGTGGTTTTTTTATGTCCGCCTCCTTTATTTTATAGAGCAGGGCCTTATAACTGATCTTAAGATGTCGTGCGGCCAGCTTCTTATTCCAGTTCGTTCTCTTCAAAACCTCCTCTATCACCTCTTTTTCGATCTTCAGGAGGGCCTGTTTTTTAATTTCTTTAAGGGAAGGAAGGGAAATAATCCTCTCTTTTTCTTCACCCAGATCTATTAACTTCTCCAGAACATCCCGGGATATTTTTTCTTTTGCTTTTACATCCGGCGTGGCTATGGACATATCTCTTCTTGTGGGCGCCGCGTGGATTTTATCGAGGATTTCTTCCTTTAATTGTTCCCAATCATTCAGGACCAGGAGTCTTTTTATGTAGTTTTCCATTTCTCGCACATTTCCAGGCCAGTGGTAACTGGAAAAGATATCTAGTACTTCTTTATCCAGAACGAAATCAGGATTAAACTGCTCACCATAGCGTGAGAGGAAATGCTCAAATAAAATGGGTATATCTTCCTTTCTGTCGCGGAGAGGAGGCACCAGGATTTTTATGATATTTAAACGATAAAAAAGGTCTTCTCTAAAAAGACCTCGCTTAACCTCGTTTTCCAAGTCGTGGTTGGTTGCTGAGACTATCCAGGTATTCACCTTGACATCCTTTTTGCCGCCAATTCTCGAAAATTCGCCATCCTGAAGTACCTGCAATAATTTTGATTGCAATGTTAACGGCATATCTCCAATTTCGTCTAAGAATATGGTGCCGTCATTTGCCTGTTCAAATTTACCAGGTTTCAGTCCGTCAGCCCCGGTAAAGGCGCCCTTTTCATAGCCAAACAATTCACTTTCCAGGAGCTCGGAGGGAAGGGCGGCACAATTGACCTTAACAAATGGGAAATCCTTGCGGTGAGACTGGAAATGCAAAGACCGGGCAACTAATTCCTTGCCGACACCGCTTTCTCCGTAAATTACAACCGTCAGATCGGTATCGACTATTTGCTTAATAAGTTCTTTTATTCTTGTAATTGGCTCACTTTCACCAACTATCATATCCATAATATCCATACTGGATGCCGTCTCCATGTCTTATACTATATCTTATTTTATCGACTAAAAGGAATTTTTTTTAAAAAAAGTGGAAAAAATTTTCTTATAAAACGGAAAAAATTTTCCATGGTTTAAATAGAATTAATTAATTAACGTAATATCAAATACTTTAACATGAATTATAATGTATAACATTATATATATTTGATATTATATTGATTTTATGGATAATAATAATATGTGATTATCTGTCAGTTGGAGGTCTTATTACTCCGGCAACAAAATACTCGATGCCGTCATTCCCGCGAAAACCGTCCAGGTCCGACCCTGCCCATGGTCCGCTGGAGGCAGGGCGGGAATCCAGCAAGGAACTGGATGCCGGATAAAGCCTGTCCTCAACTTGACCGGGGATCCGGCATGACATTTTTCATGTACTTAACTGCCGGAGCAATATAGAAATAAGAAGAGTTTTGCATACCCTGCGTAATGTCGGATAAGATATATTATGTCAACTTTTATAGAATGAAATACTTCTTGCAAGGTCATCTTACTCGAATAACCTAAAAATTTCGTTGGGTATATCTTTTAACGGCGTCACAATATCTACTCCGCCGGATCTTATGGCCTCTTTAGGCATGCCAAAGACGACACAGCTCTTTTCATCCTGGGCTATCGTTTTTGCTCCAGCCTGTTTCATCTCTAACATACCCCTTGCCCCATCTGCCCCCATGCCAGTTAAGATTACGCCTATGGCATTACTTCCCACATATTGCGCAACTGAACTAAAAAGCACGTCCACAGACGGCCTTTGATGGCATACCAGTGGCCCTTGCTTGACCGTGACGTAATACCGTGCCCCGCTGCGCCTTAAAAACATGTGGTAGTTTCCCGGAGCGATCAGCGCGGTGCCGTTTATTACCGAATCGCCGTCTTTGGCCTCCCTTACTTGAATCTGGCAAATGTCGTTTAAGCGATTGGCAAAGGCGGTGGTAAAATTTGCCGGCATGTGCTGGACAATGACTATACCGGGTATATTGGGCGGCATCTGGATAAGAACCTCTTTTATGGCCTCCGTCCCGCCCGTAGAGGCCCCAATGGCTATAACCTTGTTTGTAGTCTCCGCAAGGGCTAAAGACGGATGCGGGACTGCCGAGGTTGCCTGGCAACTCTCTTTGGTGGAGGCCGCGCGCTGGTTTACCTTAATGTGGGCCGCAGCCCTTATCTTATCAAGGAGTTGAACCGTCATATCAGCGACGCTGTAAGCGGAGCCGGGCTTGGCAATGACCTCTACTGCCCCTGTATCAATGGCCTCTAAAGCCAATTTGCCGCCGGCAGACGTAAGCGAGCTTACGATTATGACCGGTAGCGGATAGTACTTCATGAGCTTACCCAGGAAAGTCAGTCCGTCCATGCGGGGCATTTCAATATCCAGGGTGATTACATCCGGCTTCAGGTTAACTATCTTATCCCGGGCCACATAAGGATCTGGCGCCGTTCCGACGACTTCAATATCCGGTTCTTTAGATAATTCTTCAGAAAATATCTTTCGGACAATGGCCGAGTCATCGACTATCAATACCTTTATCTTGGATGTGTTCATAATCTTGTAACTCCGGAATATTAACCGCAGGTAAAGAGAATGACTATTATTCCCCAATCGGTCTCAAAATATATGCGCTCCACACCTGAATCCTTGACAAAGGGAGAGATGTCCCCGACTAATTCAGCAGTGGGCGTGGTTAATCGTTGGGTTCCTTCTTTATTGGTTTTATTCAGGATATTGCCC
This sequence comes from Desulfovibrionales bacterium, assembly GCA_028715605.1. Lineage (NCBI taxonomy): Bacteria > Pseudomonadati > Thermodesulfobacteriota > Desulfovibrionia > Desulfovibrionales > Desulfovibrionales bacterium. The sequence goes on along the minus strand of JAQURM010000006.1, from coordinate 67,607 downwards.
AGGACCATGTTTGCTATTTCTTTAGTCGTATCAATAAGTTCTTCTTTACTAACACTTTTATCTTCTTCCTTGCGAAGAAGGGTTTCGGTCAGGCTGCCGATCATCTTTTCGGGAATAAAGATATCCAGGACCCTCTTCCGGTCCTCGCCTTTTACCCCGATTTTACCATGAAAATAAGGGCCGGGGAGTGACGTAACCTGGCCCATTTCGTCTTCGCCTATGGGATCAACGAAGGTAAAAAACATGGTTTCAAACACCTCTTGAACCACAACGGTTAAAATATTTCTATATGTAGGATTCATCGGGTCTTCTCCATAATCTCTTCGAGTTTTTCCTTGATTACCTCAGGCATAAACGGCTTCTGGATATACCCCTTAACCCCCAAAGACATGGCTTCATCTATACAGGCCTGGGAGCCTTCGGTGGTTATCATAACTACCGGGATGTTTTTATAGATCTCATGCCCTCTCATCTTTTTTACAAAGGTGAGGCCATCCATCTCCGGCATATTAATATCACTTAGAACCAGGTCTATCCACTGCCCATTAAGGACTTCGAGCGCTTCTTTTCCATTGCCGGCCTCAAAAAAGGTCCCGACATCGAAGCCGGAAATCGAGATGACCTTGCGTATAACGCTGCGCATGGCCATAGAGTCATCGACTATTAAGATATTAAAGGCCATAAGAAGCCGCCTCCCTGCCCGCCGTCAGGCAGGCATTTATTGAGTTAACATTTGAGCAGGTCTTCCGCCTTCTGGAGTTCATGCCATAGTTCAACCATACATGATTCGAGATGTCTTTCTTTCAGACCTAATTTTTTCATGACAGCATCTTTCCCATAGTCAGCGAGGCCATAACCCGTGCCGATACCCATCATGATAGTCATCAGATTACAGAGATGAACGATGCAGGAGATGTAATTCTCCGCATCAGGCGTATGATGTTGGGCAATCGCTTCTACCAGGGCGCCGGGGAAATTCCATTCCTCAGCGATTCGTCCCCCTAATTCGGCGTGATCAATCCCGATAACCTCTTTTTCTGCCTGCAAAAAGGGATATTGCTGTTCTTTAACCAACCTGATTATTTGATCATATTCTGTCTTGACGTAAGTGCTGAGTATCACCTTGCCGATATCGTGAAGGAGGGCGGCGTTAAATAAGAAAGGATCTTCGGGTAAGCCTGTTTTTCGCACCAATATCTGAGAAAGAAGGGCGCAGGCCACAGAATGTTTCCAGAGCTCGCCTTTTTCCAGGTTATAACCCAGGCCGACTTTTTTATAATATTTACTGCTGTTGTCTGTCATAATAATCTCGTGTAATTTTTTATGGCCGAGCAAGACCAGGGCCTCCTGCAAAGAACTGATCTTTCTCTTCAGGCCGAAGTATGCAGAATTGCATAATTTCAATATATTAGCCGTCATAGCCTGATCAAGCTGTACAACCTTGACCAGATCCTGAACATTGCTTTTAGGGTCATGTAGTAAGGAAAATACCTTTTGAGCTACTTCCGGAAGTGGCGGCAATTCCTTGATATCTTTAGTAATGGTCCTGATATCTTTCATAGTTCTATCTCTCCGCTGTCCGATACCTTGAGATAGACGCGCCCCGTGCCTATCTCAAGGCGCATAGTGCGGTTGACATTACCACCTATGTCTTCTTTGCTTATAAGAACGTCATTTTTCCAAAAGATCTTGCGAAGGGCCATGTAGTTACGTTTGCCGATATTGAAAAAGCCGCTGGCATCCATAACCTGCCCCCCCCCGGCTATTTTAATTATCATGCGTTTCTTATCAGCGCCGTATTTATATGCCTCTTTGAAAAGCAAGGGCACGCCTGTATCTGCAAACATGCACGGATTTTTTTCTGCCTTATCAGGGGCTATCTTTGATTCCGGAAGCATTAGATGAAGCAATCCCCCCACCTTGACTACAGGATCATAAATGGACACGCCGATGCAGGACCCCAGGGAGTAAGTAATTAAAATAGCCGATGGGTCCTTGCTTACGCACATATCTGCAATACCGACGACGAGTTTGCTGGCCACAACCGATCCTTTTTCTATTTTTTCTGATAGACAGTCGGACGCGCATATTTAAAGGCATGCTTTATACCCGTCAGGCTTTCTGAGTGCCCGATAAAAAGGTAGCCTCCTTCACCTAGCGCCGAATAAAAACCGTTTACTACTTTTTCCTGTGTGTTCTTATCGAAATAGATCATCACATTACGGCAAAAAATTATGTCCATAGGTTCCTTACATGGACATGGTTCCATGAGGTTATATCTCATAAACTGGATGCAGTTCCTGACCACAGGCTTAACCTGGACGTATCCCTGCCACCGGCCCTGTCCTTTTTGGAAGTATTTTTTCAGGATATTAATATCAATATCTTTGCATCGTTCTTCCGGGTATATCCCCTGCTCGGCTGTAGTTAAGACCCTTGTAGATATATCGGTTGCCAATATTTTTAGGTTCAACGCCGGGGTAATTGCCGTATGTTCTAAAATAGTTATTGCAAGAGAATAAGGCTCCTCGCCCGATGAACAACCGGCGCTCCAGATTTTTATCCTTCCGCCCCTTTTTTTATCTGCAAGCAGGCTTGGCAGCGCCTCATCTGCCAGGAATTGAAAGTGCTTGGATTCACGAAAAAAACTGGTCAGGTTGGTGGACACGCTATCCAGCAGCCGAACCAGTTCCTCCCCACTCTTATCCTGCAACACGTAATCATAATATTCCTGAAAACTCTGAAAATTAGAGCTTCTCAGCCTTTTGGCCAGCCTAGCGCGCAGTAATTCCTTCTTGCCTGTGTGGAGGTTAATGCCGGACTTAGTATAGACGAGCTTACTGAAGAGTTCGAATTCGTTATCGGTAAGGTCGTCGAACATCAGATTACTTGAATATCTTGCTTATCTTTTCTTCCAGAACTTCGGCCGTAAATGGCTTGACAATATAGTTACTGGCCCCAGTCTTAACCGCCTCCACGATATTCTGTTGCTGTGCCTCGGCAGTGACCATCATTACGGGGATGTCCTTTAATGCGGCATCCGCCTTGATTGCCTTAAGCAGATCAAGACCGGTCATAACCGGCATGTTCCAGTCGGTTATTACGAAGTCAAATTTTTCCTTTTTCAAGACCTCAAGCGCCTCTTGACCGTTTTCGGCCTCGCCTACATTTTCGAATCCCAGTTGTTTCAGAATGTTTTTTACTATACGGCGCATGGTGTTAAAGTCATCAACCACCAATATTCTCATATTCTTATCTGCTGGCATAAGTTAACTCCCCTTTTTCATATATAAGCCTTCAGCTTATAGGCAAGGTCACTGGTCATTAGTCATCGGTCATTGGTTGAAGGTGGAAGATTGATCTCTTTTACCAGTGACAAATGACTATTGACTAATGACATTCACTATAATTAATGCAGCATCCCCAAATTTTGTTCTTCAGCCACACTAAATATGCCGTTTATATCTAAAATCAGCCCTACTTTCCCGTCTCCTAAAATAGTCCCTCCAGCCAGTCCTCTGACATTTTTCATGTGGTCTCCGAGACTCTTGATGACCACTTCTTGTTTGCCAAGGAGGTCATCAACCAGCAGGCATTTTTGCCGTCCTTCGTTTTCAACCACAACCACCAGAGACTCGCAAGGGTCTTTATGTTCGGCATCAATATCAAACATCTTATATAATCTTACTAACGGGATAAGATTTCCCCTGACCTTAATCATCTCGCCCTTGCCATGGACAGTGCTATATTCTTCCTGCCGCGGCCTTATAGTCTCTTTAATGACCACTGTTGGCACTATATAACGTTCCACCCCTACCTTTACTATTATGCCGTCGATAATAGCCAGGGTAAGCGGAACCTTAATGGTGAATGTGGAACCTTGCCCGGGGCGCGAACTTATCTCCACCTTGCCGCGCAACTTCTCTATGGCTTTCTTTACTACATCCATCCCTACGCCCCGGCCGGAGACATCGGTTATCTTATCGGCTGTAGAAAATCCGGCCTGGAATATAAGATTATCAATTTCAAATGTGGAGAGACCCTCGGTGTTTTTAATCAATCCCTTTTCCTTGGCCTTTTTTAATATCTTCTCGCGGTTCAGGCCCTGTCCGTCATCCTCGATCTCAATCACAATGTTACCGCCTTTTTGATAAGCCCTTAACCAGATAGTGCCGGTGGCCGGCTTGCCTTTAGTTGCTCTTTCATCCGGCATCTCAATGCCATGGTCTATAGAGTTACGTATCATATGCACCAGGGGATCGTAAATGGCGTCAACCATATTGCGGTCGATCTCTGTATCCTCACCGCTCATCTGAAGATCAGCTTGTTTTTCAGATTTTTTGGCCAGATCCCGTACCAACCGGATCATCTTCTGAAGGGTCTGTTTTATGGGCACCATTCGCAAAGACATGGCTGTCTTCTGTAGATCGGTAGTAATACGGCTTAGCTGGGAGAAATCACGCATAAGTTTCTGATCCCGTATGGTCTGGACGTGGGAATTCTGCCAGATAAGGGACTGGGTGATGACCAGCTCACCGACCATATCTACCAGGTTATCGAGCTTGCCGATGTCCACCTTGACGGCACTATTGGCAGTCCCGGCAGAAGCAATGGAGGTCATAGCTTTTTGTTCACGCAGGGCATGGGCGACCTCTTTGGGTTTAACAGCGGCCTCTCTGATGATAATCTCCCCGATTTTTTCACCGGAATCTCGCTGTTTTTCCAGGGCCTTATCTATGGCCTCTGTATCGGCCACACCCTTTTTGACCAGTATCTCCCCTACTAATTTAGGCTCCGGCAGGGTGGCCTCTTCTCCTACCACCCCTTCCTGCGCGGCCCTTATCCGGTTGATAAAACTGTCCAGGTCGTAATCCTTTTGCTCCAATGTACCTGTCTCCAGGGCCGTTTTTATGTCCATTATCATCCTTTTCAGGACATCACAGGCGTCCAGGATAAGGTCAATAATTTCTGAGGAGATCGAAAGCTCGCCGTTTCGGGCTTTATCCAGGATATTTTCCGTTTCATGTGCTAACTTATTAATATCCTGTAGATTCAAAAAGCCTGAGACACCTTTTATAGTATGGAATGGTCTAAAAATAGTGTTTATGCAGTCCTTATCATCGGGAGACTGTTCAAGAGAGAGGATGTCCACCTCAATTTGTTCAAGATGTTCCATGCTCTCGCTGATAAATCCGGCAAGCAATTCTTTATCTTGAGTAATGTCTATAACCGGTTTGCTTTTGGTCACAGAAACCTCAGGGGTTGCCTCCTCTTCCATTGTTGTGTCATCTTGTCCCGCTGTTTGCACTTCCGTATCCGCAAGATTTAATTCTTTAAGCAGTCCATTAAAGTTTTTAAGAGAAGCGCCGGCCTGCTCCTGGTCTTTTTCTCTGCAAATATCCTGTAAGATAGAGATGGCCTGGCTTATTTTTTCATAGACTACGTCCGTGTCGGGTAGCTCGCCCAATATGATCTTTTCTATAATAAGTTTGAGTCCCCCGCCTATCTTCTTTACAGCCGCCGGGAGGGTTGTATCCTCATAGGCCATAACCTCTTCGATCTTGGAGAGGAGCTCCCCTAACTCAACTAGATTGCCCGGGGTCAGCATTATAGCCTTAAGCGCGATATCATCTAATATCTCCTGCAAGGTTTTGAGTTCGTTGTCCATCTCTATCCCTCTAGGTTTTCCTTATTTGACTATACATAATGGGACTACCACTGTTTTTTGCATCGGCATGAGGAGTTTTTTTCTTAAATCCTGATTGAAAATTCCTGACGGGTTGTAGTCAGCGCTCATCCGGCCCTGGGCGAACAAATTTACCGAGACGAACTTCAAGCTTTCAGCTATCCGCCATCCGCCGTCAGCCAAAAGAATACGACGAACAGCATCTTAAGCTGAATACTGATTGCTCGACAAAGGGGTATAAATATGGTCAAAAAGAATAAAACTTCTGTGCGGGTAGCTCAACGCATGTCAGTTTATTGCCGTAAACTGCACCGGTGTCAATGCCTATCTTGTTTCCCATCACCAGCGGCTCACCAAATGGCGTGTGACCGAAGACGACTTTCTTGCCAAAATCGTACATAGAAGAAAAAAAGGCCTCTCTTATCCAGAGAATGTCCTCTATTTTTTGATCCTCTAACGGTAAATAAGGCCGAAGGCCGGCATGAACAAAGATATAGTCCTCTGTCTCATGTATAAGGCGCAGCGAACGAAAAAAATCATGATGATCCGGGGGCAGGGAAAACTCCCCCTTTTTGCTATAGGCATCGATGGTCTTCTGGCCTCCATTCAGGATGAATAAAAAGGGATTGACCCGGTCAAGATAATCGAGGAACATCTTTTCATGGTTACCCATAAGAAATACTATATGATTTGCCTTATCTTTTAAATCTAAGAGATAGTCGATGACTTCACGGGAAGCCGGACCGCGGTTAATATAATCTCCAAGAAAGATAAGAGCATCCTGTCCGAGGTTAACCGGCAGGGTACCCATTAACCCTTCCAGCTTATCCAGACATCCATGAATATCCCCAACCGCAAATATACGCCTATCGCTCATAAGCTTAAGACTTCAATGTTGATGATCTCGTAAAAATTCCAAAATATCACGCAAAGCCGCCAAGGACGCAAAAAGAATAAAATTTGGAACTCAGGAACTCATGAAAAAATCTTTTATTCCTGATTTCTTGATTTCCAGATTTTCATTTTTACTTCGCGGTCTTTGCGCCTTTGCGTGAGAAATTGACTTCTTACGAAGCCGTCAGCACAGGATAAATGTCCGTTTCCGCGGGTCAAGCCTGGTTACCCCTTCTTCTCCGGCCATCGTGATCGCCTCACGGTATTCCTCGGCAGTTATACGCCGGTCAATGGGAGGATATTTGTACGCCTCGCCGCAGGGCCGATACTGGTCCATTATATTCACGTAGGTATTCGGCGATATTTCCCGGGCCAGAAAACGCATAACATCCCGCGTCCCGGCCAGACCATCCGGCAGGACCAGATGGCGCACCAGGAGTCCACGCTGTGCTATGCCACTGGAATCTACAGTCAGGTCGCCCACCTGGCGGTGCATTTCTTTAATGGCCTGTCCGGCTATCTCCGGGTAACCGGGCGCCTTGGAGAGTCTTATGGCCACCTCTTCATCCCAGTATTTAAAATCAGGCAGATAGATATCAAAAATACCGTCCAGCAGCTTAATCGTCTCGATGGAATCATAGCCGCCCGTATTATAAACCAAGGGGACGCAAAGTCCGCCCTCAATGGCTATGGATAGGGCCTCCAGTATCTGGGGCACAACATGGGTTGGGGTGACAAAATTGATGTTATGGCAACCCATGTTCTGTAAATATAGCATCACCATTGCAAATTGTTCCAGGGAGATTTCTTCGCCTTCTCCGAGGTGACTGGTTTCCCAGTTCTGACAAAAAACGCAAAGGAGATTACAGTTTGTTATAAATATGGCCCCCGATCCATGTCGACCTACAAGCGGGGCCTCTTCTCCAAAATGCGGGCTAAAACTGGAGATCATGGGAAGTCTGCCTGTACGGCATATCCCTTTTTCGTTCTGAATCCGATTAACGCAGCACTTTCGTGGACATAGGCAACATTCTTCAAGTATTCTATTAAGTTTTTCGACACGGGGCTTGATCTCGCCACTTTTATATGTTTCTATGTAGGCTGGTTCGAACATGAGTTCGTATTAATTTAGCATCTTCCTGAGTTTTTATAGACGCATTCCATATTACTTGATCTTATTTATAATTTTACATTTCTTAAGTGAAACCCCTTAGTTTCTTCGCTTCACGGCTTGCGCAGCGACCCTTTCGGGACTCGCAGGCGGGGAAGGTTTGCCCCTTCCAGCCTCTAAAGGGCTGGCTTTCCCCTTCCTGCTCGCCCGCGATCCGCCTAAGGCGGACTGCTCCAGCAAGTTTCGCTCAGAAACACAAGGGGTTTCCTAACAACTCAGAAAACTTCAGTTATACGCTAATTTTCACTTTGACATTTTGGACAAAAATAGGTTCCCCGCCCGGCCACCTTTATCCTGACAATAGGCGTCCTACACCGCGGGCACGGCCTGCCTTGCCGCTTATATACCTTATGCTGTCTCTGGAATTCCCCCTCTTTTCCATCCGGCAGCCTATAGGTGCTGACACTAGAACCACCACAGACAATAGCCTCTTTGAGTATCTGCCCGATGGCCTCATGGAGTCTTTTGATCTCATGTTCAGTGAGCGTATTTACCTTTCTTCGCGGATGGATGCCGGCCCGGTAAAGACTTTCATCCGTATAAATATTCCCCAGACCGCTTATAATATGCTGATTGAGCAAGAGACCTTTTACTGTGCCGGTTCGGTTAGAGAGACAGGTTTTGAACCCTTTCAGATCGAGGGTCAGGGCATCAGGGCCCAGATTATCCAGATAGGCATTTTTGTCTTCACCCGGCCTCACGCCCCGGCGCATCTTCGACCGGAGGGAAACCCAGCCAAAGCGACGCATATCGGCAAAACGTAACTCATGTAGATTATCATTAAGATGAAAGACCATGCGGGTATGCCGGTCTATCGCCCCACCCTTCTGCCGGTATAATAATTGACCGGTCATGCCCAGATGGATGCTAAGCTCATAGCCATTTGACAGATCAAAGACAATACATTTGCCTTTCCGGGATAGGCCCTTGATTTTCTTATTCCTGATGAGTCTTGAAAAACTATTTTTCCGGCCTGTTATTATGCTATGGTGAGCAACTTCAACCGCTTTTATAAGCTTACCACAGAGCTTTGGCCGGAGGTCTCTTACTATATTCTCGACTTCTGGAAGTTCAGGCATGTTAAGTTCTGCGCTCCAGCGCCTTCAATTTGTATATCTCCAAGACGGCTATAGCCAGCGGAAATATATCTCTGCTTCCAAATTATTTTAGCACAGGATTCTGTATACGCACTACCAAAATGATATATGTTAACAAAAGGGGACGGGGTATTGGGGGACTTTTTTACGAAGCCGCCGACAAAGAGTCGGAAAAACCTTGACATAATACCTTTAACCAATTATTTATACGGGTGTTTTACTTCAACGATAATTCAGGATTTTTTAAGGAGGGCGGGAAGTTGGCTAATCATAAATCAGCGATTAAGAGGGCTAAACAGGCTGAAAAAAAGCAGGAAATTAATAAAGCTATTAAGACCCGGGTTAAAAATGTAATCAAAGCAGTCCAGACTGCTATGGCAGAAAAATCACCGGATAAGGCCAAGGAGTCTTTGGCTAAAGCCATTCCGGTCATCGACAAGGCTGCTTCCAAGGGGACACTCCATCACAGAAACGCTGCTCGCAAGATTTCGCGTTTGACCAAACATGTAAACGCCCTTCAATCCGGCTCACAAAGCTAAGACGAAAATATTCCGGCATACCAATATAGACATAGCCTGTATCCAGACGGGTACAGGCCATGTCTATATCTCACGCAAAGGCGCAAAGACCGCGAAGGAAAAAAGAAAATCTGGAAATCAAGAAATCAGGAATAAAAGATTTTTTCATGAGTTCCTGAGTTCCAAATTTTATTCTTTTTGCGTCCTTGGCGGCTTTGCGTGATATTTTGGACTTTTTATGAGTTCATCGATTAGAAGTCTTCAAATATCCGCATGTGGATCATCTCGGCAAGGTCAGTGGCGATCTTATGAAGGGCCGTCTGCTTATTGGTTTCTGTGGTAAGGGGGCTGCTTTCTACCTTATAGACCTCTTCTCTGATTATGTCTTTGTTCTGCCAGAGTACGCTGCCGTCGCGCCTTTCTAATACCGCTTCTATCGTAACTACCGCCTTCCTTTCCAGCCCTAGATAAGTGCCGCTAAAGGATATATCCGGCAGGTTAATCGACCGTATTTTACCTTTTAGAACGACATCCGCATCCTTGATATCGACCACCCTCAGCCTTTTTCGGCTTGTAAATTCATAGACCAACTGGTTTGTTAAATAGTTTTCGAAACCTGTCTCTCCCGTCTGATTACTGAATACCGGAACAGCTATGGTCTTTATATCTTCGGAAAAGGGATTGCCTTGTCCGCTGAAGTGATAACCACAGGCGGAAATGAAAAAAAATAGCAGTAACGAATTGATAACCTTAGCGTATGTCTTCATTTTAACGTAACCTTTTTTAAGCCTAAACCACGATGTTTACCAATTTATTCCCGACTATGATGACCTTTTTAATCTCTTTTTCCTTAATCCATTCTTTGATACGCAGGTCGCTAATGGCAGCTTCCTTGATCTCTGATTCTCCTTGCCCGGCATCCACCTCGACACGGCTGCGTACTTTGCCGTTGACCTGGACAACAAGCTCTACTTTTTCCTGGCGGGCTGCTTCTTCATCATAGGAAGGCCAGGAAACTGACGAGAGCAGTTCCTTATGCCCCATGGTTTGCCACAGCTCTTCCGCAATATGGGGCGCGAATGGTGAGAGTGATATGATGACGGTCTCTATCGCCAGTTTCAAGACGGCCAGGGTCTGCGGATCTTTATCGCCTAAGCCGATGACACCATAAGCATCATTGACCAGTTCCATTACGGCGCTTATAGCGGTGTTGAAATGGAATCTGTCCTCAATATCTGCGCCGACCTTTTTAATGGTCTGGTGGATTTTACGATGCAGCGCCTTTGCTTCGCCCTTTAGTTCGAATACATTGATTACAGCCGGAGATTGGGCTATTGTAACCCGGTTTTCAGTTACAAGGCGCCAGACCCGATTCAAGAAACGATAGGCGCCTTCCACGCCCTGGTCACTCCACTCCAGGTCGCGTTCCGGAGGAGCGGCAAACAGGCAAAAAAGGCGTACTGTATCCGCGCCGTAGCGATTTATGAGGTCATCGGGATCGACTACATTGCCCTTGGACTTCGACATCTTTGCCCCGTCTTTTATGACCATCCCCTGGGTAAGGAGATTTCTAAACGGTTCGTTTATATTAAGCCAGCCCAGATCACGCAGCACCTTGGTATAAAAGCGCGCATATAATAAGTGGAGTATGGCATGCTCTACCCCGCCTATATATTGGTCAACCGGCAGCCAGTAATCGACTCCGGCCCGGTCAAGTGGGGCTTCCGTGTAGTCAGGGCAGGCATAGCGAGCAAAGTACCATGAAGACTCAACGAAAGTATCCATGGTGTCTGTTTCCCGGCGGGCGGCCCGGCCGCAGGAAGAGCACGTGGTGTTGACAAAGGAACTGAGCCGGGGAAGAGGTGAGCGGCCGGTCTCATCTATTTCGGCATCCAGAGGAAGTACAACCGGCAGATCCTTTTCCGGTACGGGCACAGCGCCACATGTATCACAGTAAATAATAGGTATCGGCGCGCCCCAGTAGCGCTGTCTGGATATCCCCCAGTCCCGCAGCCGATAACTTACCGCCTTTTTACCCAGGCCGGTTGTTTCAAGATGGCGGATGATGGCCTTTTTAGCCTCGTTGCTGTTCATGCCGTCAAATTGACCGGAGTTGACCATTGCGCCTTCTTCGACATAGGCCTCAGTCATATTTCCAGGGGAGAGTTTATCTCCCGGCGGTTGAATAACCACCACAACTTCCAGACCGTACTTGCGGGCAAATTCAAAATCACGCTGATCGTGCGCCGGTACGGCCATGACTGCGCCGGACCCATACTCCATTAAAACAAAATTGGCCGCAAATATGGGCATACGCCGGCCGGTAAGGGGATTCAGACAATAGGCCCCCGTAAAGACGCCTTCCTTCTCAAAGTCTTCGCCCCCGATACGCGATCTTTTTTCACGATTTTCTTTTTCTGCAAAGGCCAGCACAGCGGCCTCCCGGAAAGCGCTACGGGAAAGCTCAAGGACTAATGGATGGTCAACCGCCAGACTCATAAAAGTGGCTCCAAATACGGTGTCCGGCCGGGTGGTAAATACCGTTATCTTTTCATCAGAACCCTCAATAGGAAAGTGGATCTCGGACCCTTCGCTCTTACCGATCCAGTTTTTTTGCATGGTAACCACTTTTTCAGGCCAGCCGGTAAGACGGTCACATTCCGCCAGCAGCTCATCGGCGTAAGCCGTGATTCTAAAGAACCACTGCTTCAACCGGCGGGTAGTAACCGGCGTATCGCAGCGCCAGCAGACACCACTTCCCACGACCTGTTCGTTAGCCAGGACCGTGCCGCATTTTTCACACCAGTTAACCGGAGATTCCCTGCGATATGCCAGCCCCTTCTCGTACATCTGGATAAAAAATAGCTGTTCCCAACGATAGTAGCCGGGATCGCAGGTGGCAATCTCCCGATCCCAGTCATAACTAAATCCCATTTTTTGCAACTGAGAACGCATATAATTGATGTTCTCGTATGTCCACCGGGCAGGATGAATTTTATGTTTTATGGCCGCATTTTCTGCCGGAAGTCCAAAGGCATCCCAGCCCATGGGGTGGAGTACGTTATAGCCTCTCATCCGCTTGTAGCGCGCAAAGACATCCCCTATGGTATAGTTGCGGACATGGCCCATATGAATCCTGCCTGAGGGATAAGGGAACATTTCAAGGAGATAAAATTTATCCTTTGTACCGTCTGCTGCGGTCTTAAAAGTCTTATTCGCTTTCCAATACGCCTGCCAGCGCGTCTCTATTTCTTGAAAGGCGTAGTTATTCGTTTGTACTTCCGTCATAGCTAAGTTTTATCACTCCCGCCCCGACATAGCTGATGGCTGATGGCGTCCAGTATTCCATTTATAAAAGGACCGGAATCGTCGGTCCCAAATTTTTTACCCAGCTCTACTGCCTCGTTGATAGTTACCTTAGGAGGGATGTCGTCACAATACAAGAGTTCAAATGCAGCCAGCCGCAAGATATTCCGATCCACCCGCGACATTCGATTCAGCCGCCAGTGCTCAGAATGCCCATTAACTAAAATATCTATTTGTCCCCGATGGGTCTCGACACCCTTGACCAGTCGTAAGCAGAAATCATGTGCCTGCTCCGGAATTTTAAATGAAGCGCAGAAGGCGGACGTCGCCTTTTCTGCCCCCGACCCGGTCAGGTCCATTTCGTACAATATTTGGAGAGCGCTTTCTCGTGCCTTCCGGCGAATGCCCATACGATAAGTCTTTCAAAGAGGTTCCGGCAGTCCTAACAGTCCGCTGCCAAGGCGCCCCGATACGGTCGGTTCCTCCCTACGGAGCAGGCAAAAAACGCGAGGCCTTAAGGAACATCAACTATTTTTATTATCTTAGGTTTCCTTTGTGTCTTTGCGGTGAATAGCCTTAATAAGATTGACCATTTCAATAGCGGCCAGGGCCGCGTCCCACCCCTTGTTGCCTGCTTTAGTTCCGGCACGTTCAATGGCCTGCTCGATAGTGTCCGTGGTAAGGATACCAAAAGCTAGGGGAACACCGGTATCCAGGGATACATGGGCGATTCCCTTGGAGACTTCGGCGCTGACATATTCAAAATGTGGCGTTGCCCCTCTGATGACCGCGCCCAGGCAAATTACAGCATCATATTTACCGGCGTTAGCCGCCTTTTTGGCCACCAGTGGAATCTCAAAGGCCCCCGGAACCTTGTATATATCGATATCCTTTTCGCTTGCCCCGTGACGCAGCAAGGCATCCATGGCCCCGCCCATAAGCCGTTCACCGATAAAGTCATTAAATCGACTGATGATAATGGCTATCTTGAGCCCTTCGGCCCGTATCTTGCCTTCGAATACTCTGGCCATGTTTCTTCCCTCTTTTTTAAAATTTATTGATTTTTTTCAACCAATCTCACTGCCGATCGCTGACGGTCGAAGATTCGCCGGTATTGTGGCGAGCTGACTGCCGAATGCTCACCATTTTAATCAAGATTCAATATATGCCCCATCTTTTTTTCTTTGGTCTTGAGGTAACGGATATTCTCTTTGCCAGGAGGGACTTCGATGGGCACCCTTTCTGTAACCTTAAGGTCATATCCCTCCAGGCCAATAATTTTTTTGGGGTTATTGGTCAGAAGTCTCATCTTGCGAACACCAAGATCGTGCAGTATCTGTGCGCCTATGCCGTAGTCCCTGAGGTCGGCTTTAAAGCCCAGCTCTAAATTGGCTTCTACCGTATCCCTTCCCTGATCCTGCAGGGCATATGCCTTGATCTTATTGACAAGGCCTATGCCCCGACCCTCCTGGGCCATGTAAAGTATAACCCCCTTCCCTTCCCGTTCCACCATTTTCATGGCGGCTTGCAATTGTTTGCCGCAATCGCAACGCAGGGATCCTAACACGTCTCCGGTAAGACACTCGGAATGGACGCGCACCAGAACTTCGTCTTCAGGGTTAATCTCGCCCTTAACCAGGGCCAGATGCTCGCTATCGTCTATGTCATTAGTGAAGGCTATGGCCGTGAATTCCCCGCCGTAGAGGGTAGGAAGAACCGTCGTTGCTGCCCGATGCACAAAGCTCTCGTTTCTGAGCCGGTATTCTATTATATCACGGACGGCAACGATCTTAAGGTTATATTCCGCCGCAAATATCTCCAGATCGGGGAGACGGGCCATCGTGCCGTCATCTTTCATGATCTCGCAGATGACGCCGGCCGGTTTCAACCCGGCCATTCTGGCCAGATCAACCGAGCCTTCGGTCTGGCCGGTGCGTACCAAGACACCGCCCTTACGTGCCCTTAATGGGAAAATATGCCCGGGCATGACCAGATCATCAGGGCCGGCATCGTCGCCAATAGCGGTAAGTATGGTTGTGGCGCGGTCTGCCGCAGAAATTCCGGTAGTTACCCCCCGTTTTGCTTCTATGGATACAGTGAAGGCAGTTCGAAAAGGAGATGTGTTATGGCCGATCATCATAGGAATTTGCAACTGTTCAATCTTTTCTTGAGTAAGAGAAAGGCATATCAGACCCCGGCCATAACGGGCCATGAAATTAATGGCCTCCGGTGAAATCTTTTCCGCTGCCATGGTCAGGTCGCCCTCGTTTTCCCTGTCCTCATCATCAATCAGGATGACCATCTTTCCGGCCTTAATATCTTTCAGGGCCTCTTCAATGGTAGTTACAGGCATTTTATTCTCCTTAGCTTGCTTAGACAATCCCATGTTCGGCCAGAAACTCCCGGCTGATCCTGCCCTTCTCTACATCCCCGGCCTTATCGTTCCGGCCCCTTGAGAGCAATCTTTCCACATACTTACCGATAATATCAAATTCGATATTAACGGCATCGCCCACTTTGTGCCGGCCTATAGTGGTGTGCCGGGCAGTAAAAGGGATGATGGATACAGAGAACGAAGAATCATGGCAATCGTTTACTGTAAGGCTGATACCATCTATGGCGATGGAGCCCTTTTCTATCACGTATCCGGCGAATTCCTTTGGAATCCGGATAGAAAACAGGGTAAAAGCGGCCTGCTCCTGCCGGCTCAGAATAACTCCGGTCGCATCTATATGTCCGGTCACGATATGACCGCCCAGGCGATCTGTGGGCCTTAATGCCCTTTCCAGGTTTACCTTATCGCCTATATTGATCCGGCCCATGGTAGTCCGGCGAATGCTCTCCGGAGAGACATCTACGGTAAATACCGGACCGGATAAATCTGTTGCGGTCAGACAGGTCCCGTTCACACTGATACTTTCTCCCGGCATCAGGTCAGACCACTTTATATCGACCTCAATCGTAAGTCTCAACCCCTCGCCGGAAGAGGCCTTTTTTCTTACGGTACCCAGGGTCTCTACGATTCCAGTGAACATTTCTCAACCTATAATTCGTTACTTTTATATTGGTTTTCATCCCTAACGCAAAAGGTTCTGGATGGATTTGTATTTTGCCTTCCCATCGCTAAACGCTGATCGTTGAGCGCTAACCAGCCGGATAGGCCTCAACTAAAAGGTCATCTCCTATCTTTCTTGTCTTCATATCCTTAAGCCGAAAGGCCCCTGCTATATGATTTACACCTTCTCCGCCTACCATGTCCACGGCTTTTGTGCCTCCGATAATAATCGGCGCATAAAAGAGATAAAATTTATCCACCAATCTGGACTGTATAGCTGAGGCAAAGACGGTCCCCCCGCCTTCAATGAGTATGCTTAATATACCTTTCCTGCCTAATTTACTCAACAACTCTGCAAGGTCCAGGCCGCTTTGATTGGTAGAAACCGCCATTATCTCTACGCCTTTTTCTATAAGACGCCTCTTTTTGCTATCGGAGGCATTGTCAAGTGTAGCTACGAGAGTTTGCGCAGATGAGTCCAGGTTAAATATCCTGGCAGTGAGGGGAATTTTTAGCCCGGAGTCCAGTATTACCCGCAACGGATCCCTGCCTCTTTTTTGTCCGAGCCGTGTAGTCAACATGGGATTGTCTTTTATAACTGTTCCAGCGCCTACCAGGATGGCGTCAACCTCATTTCTCAGACGGTGCACAAAACGGCGTGCCCTTTCACCGGTAATCCATCTGGCATCCCCGCTTCGGGTAGCAATCTTGCCGTCCATACTGGCCGCCGCCTTCATGATAACAAAGGGCCTTTTCACAGTGACATACTTGATAAAGGCCTCATTCAGCCGAAGGCACTCTTTTTCCAGGATGCCGCATTCTACTTTCACCCCGTGTGACCGCAGAAACCCGATTCCGCCCCCCTTTACATCGGGATTGGGATCAGGCATGCCGACGACCACGCGCCGTATCCCTGCCGTCAGGATCGCCTGCGTACAGGGAGGCGTGCGGCCATGGTGATTGCATGGCTCAAGATTTACGTACAGGGCGCTGCCCTGCGTAAGTTCGCCCGCAGCGGAAATGGCATTGATTTCCGCATGGGGTTCCCCTGCCTTTTTGTGGTATCCCTGGCCGGCTATCCTGTTATCCTTGACAATAACCGCTCCGACCAGGGGATTAGGCGAAGTGCGTCCCCGCCCCTTTGAGGCAAGGGTCAGGGCAAGCCGCATATACTTTTCGTCAGCGTTTTCTGCCAACTATTTTTCCTCTTTTTCCTCGCGGGTAGCCAGCAAGCCCTTTAGTTCGGTCATAAACTCGTCCAAGTCCTTAAACTGCTTATAGACCGAGGCAAATCGAACGTATGCCACCTCATCCCATTCGCGCAATTTGGCCATGACTTTTTCTCCAATAACCGAGCATGGGATCTCTTTCTCCCCCATTTCCTGCAAGGTTTTTTCCAGGCCATCCACAAATTCTTCGATTAGATTAATGCTGATCGGCCTTTTCTCACAGGCTTTTTTCAGTCCTTCGACAACCTTCGTACGATTAAAAGGCTCCCGCCGCCCGTCTTTCTTTACTACAAGGGGCATGAATTCCTCAACCCGCTCATAGGTGGTAAACCGGCTCTGGCAGCGAAAACACTCCCTGCGGCGTCTGATAACCAGATTATCCTTGCTGACCCGGGAGTCGATTACCTTGTCTTCCGCGTGTCCACAAAAGGGGCATTTCATTTTGGAAAGGCCTCCGTGATCTGTTAGATTTGAATCAAGTCAATGCCGGCCTCCGCCAGCATATCACGGGAAAGGGCATCCGCATAGCCTTCACGGTAAAAAATACATTTTACGCCGGCGTTGATTAACATTTTGGTGCAGATAACGCAGGGGAGATTCGTACAAAAGATGGCGGAGTCAGCGATGGATATGCCGTGATATGCGGCCTGTATAATCACATTCTGTTCGGCATGCAGTCCGCGACAGAGTTCGTGCCGTTCACCGGAGGGGATGCCTTCTTTTTCGCGCAGACAACCTATATCCAGGCAATGCTTAAGCCCGGAAGGTGCTCCGTTGTAACCCGTGGCCAGGATGCGCTTGTCTTTAACCAGGACTGCGCCTACCTTGCGCCGCAGGCAGGTGGATCGTTCGGCCACAAGATAGGTAATGTTCATAAAGTATTCTTCCCATGACGGCCTGCTCATCTTCAGCCCTTTTTCTGTCCGCCGTATGCGGACCACAGGCCCGGATATAATGGAAACCGCTCGCAAAGGCCGCGCACTTCGTGCCGTACCTCCCGGCGCACCTTCTCACTGGCCAGATTGCCCATGACACGCGTCATAAGACGACCTATAGCAGTCATCTCTTCTTCTCTCATGCCCCGGCTGGTTACGGCCGGCGTCCCAACGCGTATGCCGCTGGTTATCTGCGGCCCTTTTGTATCAAAGGGTATGGCATTTTTATTCACCGTAATACCGGCTTCATCCAGGGCTATTTCTGCGTCTTTACCGGTTATTCCCCGGACAGTCAGGTCAACCAGCATAAGGTGGTTGTCTGTACCTCCGGAGACTAAACGATAACCATCCTGCTGAAGAACCGTAGCCAGGGTCCGGGCATTTTTCACAATCTGTTCCTGATAGGATCTAAAGGAAGGACTTAACGCCTCCTTGAAGGCCACCGCCTTGGCTGCAATAGTGTGCATAAGCGGCCCGCCCTGGATACCCGGAAATATCTGGCTGTTAAGTTTTTTCCCATATTTTTCCCTGGCCAGAATAAGACCTCCACGCGGCCCCCGCAGTGTCTTATGGGTAGTCGAGGTGACAAAATCGGCATAGGGTACCGGTGAAGGATGCACACCGGCCGCGACCAGGCCGGCGATATGGGCCATATCTACCATCAGATAGGCCCCAATTGTATCCGCAATCGAGCGAAAGGCGGCAAAATCAATTACCCGCGAATAGGCGCTGGCCCCGGAAATAATCATTTTGGGTTTGTATTGCAGGGCCAGTCTTCTTACCTCTTCATAATCTATGGTCTCGGTTTCCCTGCTTACCCCATATGAGACTATGTTATAAAATCGGCCGGAAAAATTCACCGGGCTGCCATGGGATAAATGGCCGCCATGCGCCAGATCCATACCTAACACGGTGTCTCCGGGTTCAAGAAACCCGAAATAGATGGCCATGTTGGCCTGAGTGCCGGAGTGGGCCTGGACATTAACGTATTCAGCACCGAATATCTCTTTGGCCCGCGATATGGCCAGATTCTCGGCCACATCTACGTACTCGCAACCGCCGTAATACCGCCGGCCCGGATAACCCTCGGCATACTTGTTCGTTAAAATACTTCCCTGTGCCTCCAGGACGGCTTCACTGACAAAATTTTCTGAGGCCACCATCTCCAGCTTATGAGTCTGCCTCTCAAGTTCAAGTTGGAGGACGTTGAATATCTCAGGATCGGTATTCTTCAAATACGACATGCTCGTTATAACCCCTAACCATCGTCCGCTGTAAGCGGACGAACTTTTCGCCTTAAGCTTTAAGCTTCTCTTCCCCGGCAAGCTTATCTATCAAATCAATGCGTCTCTTATGCCGGCCACCCTCAAACTCCGTTTCAAACCACGTTTTAACGATCTCCATGGCCAGCCCCGGTCCAATAATCCTGGCCCCCAGGACCAATACGTTGGCATCGTTATGCTGGCGGCTCAGGCGCGCCGTGTAAATGTCATGGCACAGGGCGGCCCGAACCCCGGGCAGGCGATTGGCCACAATAGACATGCCTATTCCGCTGCCGCAGAGCAAAATTCCGCGCTGGCATTCGCCGCTGGAGACCAGTTTAGCAACTTTCATCCCATAAACAGGATAGTCGACCGAGTCTTCGCTATCGGCGCCTACATCACAGCAAGAGATGCCATTTGACGCCAAATATTGCCTTATCGGCCCTTTCAAGGCGTAGCCGCCATGGTCACAACCCAGTGCCACTTCCATTTTATTCCTCGAATTTTTTAAAGATGATAACGGCGTTTGTGCCTCCGAACCCAAAGGAATTAGACATGGCTGTCTTGACTTCTACCTTGCGTGCCTGGTTGGGCACGTAGTCCAGGTCGCACTCCGGATCCGGCGTTACATAGTTTATAGTCGGGGGCACTACGCCATCTACAATAGACAAGACACAGAAAACCGCCTCAACGCCACCGGCCCCGCCTAAAAGATGGCCGGTCATAGATTTAGTCGAACTGACCGGGACACTTTGGCTTCGCTCCTTAAACACGCTCTTTATAGCTAAAGTTTCCATGAAATCGTTAAGGGAGGTCGATGTGCCATGGGCGTTGATATAATCAATGTCCTGGTGAGAAAGGCCGGCATCATCCAGGGCGAGCTGCATACATCTGGCTGCGCCTTCCCCGCTCGGCGCAGGCGCGGTCATGTGGTAGGCATCGCTATTTAAGCCATATCCGACGATCTCCGCATATATTTTCGCCCCGCGATTTAAGGCAGTATCGAGGTCTTCCAAGATAATCATACCGCTGCCCTCGCCGATAATAAATCCGTCCCGGTCTTTTTCAAAAGGCCTGGAGGCTGCGGCAGGGTCATTATTTCGAGCGGAGAGGGCCTTCATAGAACTAAAACCAGCCACCGTGAGCGGGGTAATTACCGACTCCACACCCCCGCAGATCATAACATCTGCCGCACCGCCCTGAACTATCCTGAACGCCTCGCCTATAGCGTGCGAGCCGGCCGCGCAGGCCGTAGTCACAGAGATATTGGGCCCTTTGGCGCCATAGAGTATTGATATGTGGCCACAGGCCATATTAGGGATAACCATGGGAATAAAAAACGGTGTGACTCGCCGCGGGCCTTCATTTGAAAGGACGCCGTGATATTCTTCGATTGTCCCTAATCCGCCGAGTCCGCTGCCGGTGAGCACCCCCACGCGGGTTGCATTCCCTTCACTGATGACCAGATTGGCATCTTCAACGGCCATACTGGCCGCAGCAATGCCATATTGGATGAACAGATCCATGCGCCTGATCAGTTTCTTGGGTATAAAGTCTTCAGGATTAAAGCCTTTGACTTCCCCCGCGATCTTTGTCGAAAAATCCCTGGTATCAAAGCGTGTGATCTCCCCTACTCCGGATTTTCCTGCCAATGCCGCCGGCCAGGATTCTTTTACCCCGATGCCAAGGGGAGTAATCAACCCCAAACCAGTAACCGCCACTCTTCGCTTCAAGACACCACTCCACCTGTAAGTATTCGGCCATCGTCCCCAACGGTCAGCCAAGGCAAAGAAGCCCCAAAAGACCACTGATTGCCGGGCCGTCTAATTTATTATTTCTGCTGTGCCTGGATATAATTGACGGCATCCTGGACAGTCTTCATCTTCTCCGCATCTTCGTCCGCGATGTCGACGCCAAATTTCTCCTCCATAGCCATTACCAACTCTACCAAGTCTAATGAATCAGCGCCGAGATCGTCAACAAAAGAGGCCTTAGGGGTAACCTCCTCTTTGGCTACGCTCAACTGATTAGCAATAATCTCTATTACCTGATCCTGCACAGACATATTATTTTTCCTCCCTGTATTTTCGAATATTAATAAGGATAAATTTATCCCATAAACATGCCGCCATTCACATGTATGACCTGTCCGGTTATGTAGCCGGCCTTATCTAAGGACAAAAATTCCACTATATCGGCTATATCTTCGGGTGTGCCCAGCCTGCCCAAAGGTATCTGGGCGGATAAAGACTTTTTTATCTCCTCGGGTATAGCTGCGGTCATATCACTTTCAATATAACCCGGGGCTATGGCATTCACGCAGATACCGCGCGGGGCCAGCTCCCTGGCTACGGAGCGGGTGAGCCCCATCAACCCGGCCTTGGAAGCGGCATAATTGGCCTGTCCGGCATTACCCATGGCCCCGATCACGGAAGAAATATTAATTATGCGGCCGGTCCGTTGTTTCATCATGGCCCTGGCCACAGCACGAATACAATTAAAGGCGCCCTTCAGGTTGACGTCCAGGACACGGTCCCAGTCTTCTTCCTTCATGCGTACCAACAGTCCATCGCAGGTAATCCCGGCATTATTTACCAGTATATCGATACGTCCCAATTCCTCAAGCGCCTGGCCGAAGAAATCCTGCGCCGCTTGATAAGAAGAGACATTAAAGCAATGAATGCTGGCTGTGCCGCCACCCTTTTCAATGGCCTCTTTAACCTCGATGGCCGCCTTTTCATTGGCCGTATAATTTATGAGCACCCTTGCGCCGAGGCCTCCCAGACGCAGGGCTATGGCCCGGCCGATACCTCTTGATCCACCCGTGACTATCGCCACCTTCCCCTGGAAGCTCATGAGCTTGATGACTCCTTAAGTCTCTTGGTTAACGCCGGAATAATCTCAAAGAGGTCCCCGACTATCCCATAGGTAGCTACATCAAAAATAGGGGCGCCAGGATCACTGTTAATAGCCACGATGATATCTGAAGATTGCATACCTACCAAATGCTGTACCGCTCCCGACACCCCGCAGGCGATATAAAGCTTGGGACTGACGGTCTTCCCTGTCTGTCCTATTTGATGGGCATAAGATATCCATCCCTCATCCACTGCGGCCCGTGTGGCTCCAACAGCGCCGGCCAGTTGTCTGGCCAGTTCGTGCAGCAAGGCAAAATTTTCCGCGTTTTTCAGGCCCCTTCCCCCGGTGACTATAACATCAGCCTCCGCCACATTGACCAGATCGGTCTCTTCCTTAACCGAATTTACCAGGCGTACACGGGAACGCACCCGGTCCGAACCGGGAGTAACAGAAATGACTTCGGCCCTCCGACCGGGGGTGTAATCCCCCTTCTTCATCACCTTGGGCCGGACCGTGGCCATCTGGGGCCGCGATCTGGGGCAGACAATGGTAGCCATAACATTCCCGCCAAAGGCTGGCCGGGTCTGGAGCAATAACCGGTCTTCCTTACGTATAGACAGTTCTGTGCAATCTGCAGTAAGGCCGACGCCGAGCATGGTAGCCACGCGGGGAATAAGCGAACGGCCGATAGCTGTAGCCCCTCCCAGGAAGATCTCCGGCCGACACTGCCGGATGACATCCACCAGGACATTGCCATAGGCATCGTCGCTGTAACAGGCCAGCTCCGGATGATCGATCACATATATCTTATCAGCTCCATAGGCGGCCAGTTCATCCGCCATATTCGTGACATTGTGACCCAACAGGACTGCGACTAATTCTACCCCCAAATCGTCAGCCAAGCGCCGACCGACACCAAGAAGTTCATAGGAGACGGAGTGCATCTTTCCATATCCCTGCTCGGCAAAAATGCACACGCCACGGTAGGACTTAAGGTCTTCCCCGGCCATATCCCGGGCCCGTTCAATAACAATAGCTCCGGCCTCACAGTTATCCGCACAGATTCCACAAAGGACACAGGCATCGCCGACTCTGGCTATGCCATTTTCCAGGGTAATAGCCTCATAGGGGCAGGATTCAACGCAAGTTCCGCAACCGGTGCATTTATCCTGGTCTATTCTTATGCTCATATATTGATATTTAATACCTAATCTGTTTAATATTTTTAAGCAAAATCTCTACCTGTTCCTCGACCGGGCCTTCGATCATCAGGCGCTTTCTATCCCATTTCGGGGCAAAAATCTCGGTTACCTCGGTAAATGATCCAGCCAGACCGATCTTCTTTTCATCAGCGCCAAGCTCTTTGGCCCCATAAACGGGAATCTGCTGATTCTTGGCCCTTATCTTGGCCTTAAGCGTAGGAAGACGAGGCTCGTTGATCTCTTTGACCACGGTTAAAAGGGCCGGCAGGGGCAGGTCAAGCACGTCGTATCCACTGTCCATCAGCCTTTGCACACGCATGGCGCCGTTTTCCACGAATTCTATCCGCCGCACATAGGTAACATAAGGAAGATTTAAACGCTCAGCGAGACCGGGGCCGACCTGAGCTGTGTCCCCATCTATAGCCTGTTTTCCGCAAATAATCAAATCAAAATGGCCGATCTTTTCAATGCCCAGAGATAGGATATAGGTAGTAGCCCAGGTATCAGAACCGGCAAAGGCCCGATCGGAAAGGAGCACGGCCTCATCAGCGCCACAGGAAAGGGCCTCCCTGAGCGCCGTTTCAGCCTGGGGCGGGCCCATGGTTAATACCGTTACCTTTCCTCCATAACGTTCCTTAAGACTCAATCCGGCCTCGAGGGCGTGCATGTCATAGGGATTGACAATGCTTTCTACCCCCTCCCGTACCAGGGCTTTGGTCTCAGGATCAATACGGACATGGGCCGAATTTGGAACCTGTTTTATGCAGACTACGATGTCCATTTAATATTTCTCCTAAAGTAAATCCCGAATTCTGAATCCTAAGCCGGATACGCCGAAGACCGTTCCCGGCGCGCGCAGCGCGGCGGGAACTAGTCATTAGTCAATAGTCATTTGTCACTGGTAAAAGTGATCCATCCTCCAACTTAACCAATGACCAGTGACGTTTTGAACTTCGAGCTTTGAACTTTGTCATTCTTTTTGGCTTTCAGCCTTCAGCTTTGAGCTTTACTTAGTGCGGCTATATTCCTTATTCAGTGCCTGGCCAATGACACTGCGTTGGATCTGGTTGGTTCCTTCATAAATCTGAAGTATTTTGGCGTCCCGCATCATCTTCTCCACGGGATAGTCCTTCATGTAACCATAGCCGCCAAAGACCTGGACCGCATCAGTGGTCACCTGCATGGCCGCATCACTGGGAAAGAGCTTGGCCATGGCCGAGACCTTACTTATATCTTTGGGGTTACTGTCTATATATCTGGCTACGGCATAGACCAGGGCCCGGCCCGCCTCCGTCTGGGTAGCCATATCCGCCAGCATGTGCTGCACGGCCTGGAACGAGATTATGGGATGACCGAATTGCACCCGCTCTTTGGCATATTGCACAGCGGCATCCAAAGCCCCTTGCGCCAGGCCGACGGACAGGGATCCGATGCCCGGCCTGGCCAGATCAAGGATTTTCATGGCTATTATAAAGCCCATGCCTTCACGGCCGATAAGCCGGCCTTTGGGGATGCGGCAATGGTCAAATATAAGTTCCCGTGTAGATGAGGCCCGAAGCCCCATCTTCTTTTCCTTTTTCCCGAAGCTAAACCCGGCATCCCCTTTCTCTACGATGAAGGCGCTTGCTCCCCGCGCCCCTTTTTCTCGATCCGTTAGAGCGATTATCGTATAGATTTCCGCCTCACCGCCGTTGGTTATCCATTGCTTGGTTCCATTTAGAATATAGGCGTCGCCGTCTTTCGTCGCCGTGGTGCGGATACCTCCGGCATCGCTTCCTGCCCCGGCCTCCGTCAGGCCGAAGGCCGCCAATTTTCGGCCACTGGCGATCTCCGGCAGATATTTCTGCTTTTGCTCTTCGCTGCCGAAGAAAAGGATGGGAAGGGCCCCCAGGGCGCTGGCGGCGAAGGTTGTGGCTACGCCAATACAGGCGCGCCCGAGTTGTTCCACAGCCAGACAGTTTTCAAAGCATCCCCCGCCAAATCCACCGTATTTTTCCGGAAGATAGATTCCGAAGAGGTCTGCCTTCGCTAGGTCTTCCATTATCTTCCAGGGAAATTCCTCTTTTTCATCCAGTTCCGCACGCACGGGCACAACCTTTTCTTCGGCTATCTTACGCGCCAGATCCACAATCATCTTCTGCTCATCAGTCAGGAAATAATCCATAGAAAATCACCCTTTCATTAATATCTTTCACCATCTAATCAGCGAGGCCCCCCAGGTAAAACCTCCACCGAAGGCATTGAGCATTATTAAATCTCCTTCCCTGATGCGCCCTTCACGGTTGGCCTCATCCAGGGCAATGGGAACGGTGGCGGCCGATGTATTGCCATATTTATGGATATTAACATAGACCTTTTCCCTGGGCAGTTGCAGGCGCTCAGCGATGCTGTTAATAATTCGTATATTGGCTTGATGAGGAATGTAAAGGTCTATATCCTGCGGAGATAAGTTATTGGCCTCCAGGGCCTCCCGGGCGGATTCTTCCATGGCCCTTACGGCCAGCTTAAACACATCACGGCCCTGCATGTGAATGTACTGCAGATTGTCGTCCAGCATCTGGCGGGAGGGTGGCGACACGCAACCGCCTCCCGGGATATGTAAAAGTTTCCAGAGAGCGCCGTCGGCGTGCAGATGGTTGGAGAGGATACCTCGTTTTCCGTTACGACCGGTTACCACCACTGCTCCGGCCCCATCCCCGAAAAGGACACTCGTATTTCTATCCTTCCAATTGACGCGACAGGAGAGAACCTCAGCCCCTATAACCAGTATTTTTAACTTGATATTATTCCGGATAAAATTGTCGGCGGTAGCCAGACCATAGAGAAAACCGGAACACGCCGCAGACAGGTCAAAGGCCGCTGCCCTTTCTGCCCCAAGATTTTTCTGTACCAGACAGGCGGCCGTGGGCATGAGCATATCCGGCGTAAGGGTACAGACAATGATCATATCCAGTTCTGCGGCCTTAATCCCGGCCATATCCAGGGCCTTCTTAGCCGCCTGCGTGGCCAGGAAGGAACAGGGTTCATCCTTAGAGGAGATGCGGCGCTCTTTTATTCCCGAACGCGTAGTAATCCATTCGTCAGAGGTATCGACCATCTTTTCCAGATCCTGGTTGGTCAATACCCTCGCCGGTAAGTGACAACCTGTGCCGACAATAACCGTGCGTACCAAAATAAAATTCTCCTCAGATTTTCCTGTTCCTGTGTTACCTGTCAGATACGACCCGCCGCCTGCCCAGGGCCTGCAAGTCACCGCTGTTTCTTAAATTGGAAAGGAGGTGTTCGTTCAGCTTCTGTGATACAAACTCAGCAGCCATCAAAATGGCATTCTTGATGGCCCTGGGACAAGATCGGCCATGGGCAATAATTCCGATGCCATTTATACCCAGAAGAGGGGCTCCTCCGTACTCTGCATAATCCACCTTTTTCTTAAACCTTCGGAAGGCGCTACTACATAACAAATAACCTGCCCTGGCAAAAAGGCTCTTTTCTATCTCGGCCCTGAGCATAAGACTGATGGCCTCGGCCAGACCTTCGCTTAACTTCAACGAGACATTGCCGACAAAACCATCACAGACAATAACATCTACGTCGCCTCTAAAGACGTCCCTTCCTTCCACGTTACCTATAAAGTTGAGTGAACTCGCGGAAAAAAGCCCATACGCCTTTTTTACCACCAGATTTCCTTTGGCGCCCTCTTCGCCTATACTCATCAGACCTACACGCGGATTGGATACCCCCAAAATACCCTGAGAAAACACCGTGCCCATTATACCGAATTGGAGAAGATGATGGGGCTTACAGTCCACATTGGCCCCGGCATCAATCATCACCGTCGGTCCCTTTAGAGTAGGAAGGACACCGGCAATAGCCGGCCGTTCCACCCCTTCCAGCCTTCCCAGCACAAAACTGGCCGTAGCCAGCGTGGCGCCGGAATTTCCGGCGCTGACGGCTGCGTCGGCCCGGCCCTGGCCCACTATCTCAAACGCCACCCGGATAGAAGAATCCTTCTTCTTTTTTAAGGCCTCAGAAGGAGATTCATCCATGCCCACAACTTCTGCGGCATTTTGTATGATAAAATGACCCGATCCGGCCCCGAGACGCTCAATTTCTTGAGTTAATAGATCTTCCCGGCCAACCAGAATGATGGAAAGAGGCCTTTCCTTTACAGCCTGAGCGGCCCCTTCTATGACCACGGTGGGGGCATGGTCGCCCCCCATGGCATCAACAGCTACTCTTATCATATCATAGTTGGTTATATGGTTAGTGTTCATCCGGAAACCACTGTTTCCGGGTTCACGCTTTCAGCTATCAGCTTGTTTGTTATCCGTTAACCGTTGTCCGAAATTTTCTTTCGGTAAACGGTCAACAGTGAACGGTGAACCGACTTCATGCTGAACGCTGATTGCTGAGTGCTCCATACGGAATTTTAGAGTTTCCGGATGGAAGCTAGTTATTATTCGGTTACTTCGATTAAGGTCCGGCCCTTATAAGTGCCGCAGTGAGGACAAACACGGTGCGGCAACTTGGTTTCCTGGCACTGCGGGCAAAGAGAAAGACCGGACAACGCCAAGCCCTGCTGGGCCCGCCGTTTTCCCCTCCTTGACTTTGAATGTCTTCTTTTTGGTAATCCCATATTAAATTCTCCTTATTTTTATGATCTATCCTTGAGTGTTATATCTCTCAACGTCTCAAATGCCGAGGAAGTCGCCTCTGCCCGGCAGTCACATGAGATAAGATTCAGATTGACGCCGCAATGCGGACACAGCCCCTTACACTCCTCATGACAGAGAGGTTTGACAGGCATCTGCAAGAATATCTGCTCGGCCGCGATCTGCGCCACATCCACGGTCTCCCCGTCAAAAAAAGAGACGTCCATATCCTCAGGTGAAAGCTCAATTTCGGGATAACCCTTTTCTCCGGGGGGTAACATCAACAGGAAATCGAATTCATCCGCCAGCGCCCATGCAAAATCCTCCAGGCAACGACTGCAGTTAAGTAATAGCCTGGCCTTAATATCGCCCCTGACCCGGATATCGCGTCCCATCCGTTCAATCTTTATGTTAACCGCGATCGGCTCCTGTACCTGAGTTATATCCTGTAGAATCTCTCCCCCGTATTCGACACGGCAGCTTAACCCTTCCTGGGGGATGTCATGTACCTTTATCTTCAAGGCCGGACCTTTAAAAACTTAAAATTGCCGCAGAGTCCCGGAAGAATCAGAGATAATTTACTAATTTTTATCCTGTAATATCTGCGACTTAAAAACTACACATAAAAAATGCATAGCTTGTCAAATATATACAAAAAACCGGTCATGTCAAGATTAAATGGTGGCCTAATACGGATTTCAAGAAAATGCGGCAGGCGCTCTCATACCGTAGAGGCGAGGTACTTAATGCCTCGCTCCAAGCGCTTTACTACCCTTTCCGGGCCGAGGACTTCCATCAACTCAAACAGGCCCGGGCTTACTGTTTTGCCGGTAAGTATGAGCCGGAGGGGCTGGGCTATTTGTTTAAATTTAATATCTTTTTCGGCGCAGAAACGTTCAAATGTAGCCTCCATATCCTCCTGTCGAAAGAGAGGAAGCCCTTTTAATTCTTCCAAAATCTGCTGCATGAGTCCTTTAATGTCCGGGGTAAGAAACTTCCGGGCGGCTTTTTCTTCATAGTCCAATTCATCTTTAAAATAAAAGGGCATGCCCCCGGCCATCTCTACCAGCGTCTTGCTGCGCGGCTGCAGGGCAGGAATAGCCTTGGCCAGATAAGACACATCTTCCACCTTAATGCCGTGCTGTTCCAGAAATGGGAGAACAAGCCGGGCCAATCTATTCGGGTCTTCTTCCTTAATATAATGGGCGTTCAGCCAGAGAAGTTTATCCGGGTTAAAGATGCCCGCAGACTTACCCACATTCTCTAAAGAAAACTTTTCAATCAATTCTTCCCGCGAGAATATCTCCTGGTCTCCATGAGACCAGCCGAGCCGGGTCAGATAGTTAAGCATGGCCTGGGGTAAGTAGCCCATCTCTTTATAAGCCAGTACGGAGGTGGCTCCGTGGCGTTTACTGAGCCTGCTTTTATCTGCGCCCAGAATCATAGGCACATGGGCAAACTCCGGCGCCGGCCAGCCCAAGGCCTCATAGAGCAATATCTGACGAGGGGTATTATTCAGGTGATCGTCGCCCCGGATAACATGGGTAATCTCCATGCTGATGTCGTCTATCACCACGGCGAAGTTGTAAGTGGGCATGCCGTCGCTGCGCTGTATAATCAGGTCGTCCAGTTCTGCATTGTCAAAAACCGTTGCCCCTTTTACCAGATCATGTACTACAGTTGTTCCGTGCTCCGGGGCGCGAAAACGGACGACGGTATTCGGTCCTTTCTCAAGACGCCGATTACGGCAGGTGCCGTCATATTTTGGCTTTCTCCCTTCGGCCATAGCGGCCTTCCTTCTGGCATCCAATTCCTCCGGCGAACATGAACAATAATATGCCTTTCCTTCCGACACAAGGCGGTCAATGTAAGACTGATAGATATCCAGACGCTGAGATTGGAAATACGGGCCTTCGTCCCAATCAATACCCAGCCATTTAAGGCCGTCCAGAATAGCCCGGGTCGCCTCTTCTGTAGAGCGGGCTACATCTGTGTCTTCAATCCGCAGGACAAACGTCCCGCCATGCCTCCGGGCGAAAAGCCAGTTAAACAGGGCGGTGCGCGCCCCGCCAATGTGGAGATAACCAGTTGGACTGGGCGAAAAACGCGTGCGTACCTCAGACATAATTATAGATTCCTTCCCTGCTTAATTAACCGCCTTAAAAAATAAAACGGGGCCGCAGACCCCGCCAATGTAATAAACATTCTTGTTTTTAGCAAGCGTAACTACATCCGAACTTTCCCCACTTTTATGGAATCCGATGTTCCTGAGCGAAATTTACTGGAGCAGGAGGGAACCCATCGAGGATGAGCGAGAAGGATTCAGGTGTTCTCCGTCTGCGAACCCCGACAGGGTCACTGCGGAAGCCATGAAGCGAAGGAACGAAGGATTCCATTTCTGCCAAGGTTTTGCTCCTAGGCTGAGAGCTGAACGCCGGGTTACTCTATGTGAAGTCCGGCGTACCCGACCACCTGCAGGTAATCACCACTGACATCACCTGAGGTGGCATACTTAACCAGTTCAGCATGAGTAGCCCCTAGCTCTTTGCAGGCTGTCAGGGTAATCGTTGCCGGGACAACCCCGCACATAGAGATATCGTGTTTAAGGACTGTGGCTAAAAGGCCCTGCGGATCAAGGGCCAGGATGCGGTCAATCGCCAACTTATCTTTCTGCCTGGCGGACTTGTCAGACTCGTAGTGGGTCATATCTGAACTGGCCACGATAAGCACCTTCCGGCTGTAATCCTTGATGGCCTTGGCTATAGATTCGCCGATCTCCCGGCAGACCTCCCAGCCCGCATGGGCGAGGACGACTGGCACCAGCCTGAAATCCTTATTTAACGCCTGCAGAAAAGGAACCTGCACCTCCAGTGAATGCTCATAAGCATGGGCGCGGTAATCAACTGTAATATGGCGTGAATGCCCAAGTATCAGGGAAGCGAGTTCCTTATTGATAGAGACCTCGCCGTTAGGCATCTGCCATGTACCCTCGGCCATCACGGCATAAGAATCGCCCATGCCCCGGTGGTTGGGACCTAATATAATCACATCATCGGGAACGGCTATACGGGAAAAGACCGCCCCGGCTACGTGGCCGGAGTATATATACCCGGCGTGAGGGGAAATAACCCCCAGGACTTCCTTCTTCTCCCCCGGAACCAGATACGACCGCACTTCCCTTTCTAAGGCTGCCGCCGACCCCGGATAAAATTGACCGGCTACGGCTGGTTTTCTTACCATATTTATTACCTCTTGCATTTGTAATAGCGGGGCTTCGCGTAATCGAGCGGGTAATTTTTTACCCTTCTCTATTCCCCTCTTTGGAAAAGAGGGGTTAGTGGAGATTTTATAATTGATTGCCCTTCAAATCCCCCCCCTCGCCCCCCTTTGCTAAAGGGGGGATAATAAAAAGCCTGTCTTATTTTAAGAGAAAGTTACCCACACTCTTTCACGATGATCCATAATAGCATGTGCACAATAGTCGTTACAACCCAAATCCACCGTCTAGCTTAGCTATCAAGATTAACATCATCCGGTTATGGAGTATTCCTGATCACCGGCAAGATATTAGATGCAAGGCGCCGAGGAGCGACGACTGAGGCGTATGGAGCAATACGCCGCAAGGAGGAGCGATCGAAGGCAACGCCGCAGATGATGTCTTGATGGCAGATCAGGGACAAGCTTTTTGCTCTTGGCAACAGCCCGCCCTTTGAGTATTATGGTAATTATGATTAAGACGCTTAAATTTCTATTGGCCGATCTCGTCTTTGACATGGAGAAAAAGGTCCCTTACGCCTCCGCCCTGGCTATGGAGACGGAAGGAGAAAAGGTCACCGTAGAGACCCATGAACAGAAGGCTGAGCCGTTGCCTCCCCAGCGGGGGGTAGTGTTCACGGTCTTCACCGGACGTCATTTCATGGAAGCGGCGACAAACGACCTTAGGCCGGAGATACTGAAAAAGACGGCGCAGGATCTCGTCAAAAAAGCAGAAGACCTGATTCGCTACGATGGCCCTGTAATCGACCCTGGAGAAATGACGGACCAGGAATTTTACGTCCAGCGTCAGATAAAAAACGAAGATATTCCTCTTGCCCGGAAAATAGACCTCTGCCGGTCCTGCAAAGACCGGGTGGAACGGGCCGATAAACGGATAACCAGCGCCCTTTGCCAATACCTTTTTGTGAGGACACGGGAACTTTTCGTGAACCGTCACAAAAAGCTCTATCAGGACCTGAAAAGAACCCAGGCGGTAGCCTTTGTTGTGATGTGTAATGGTGAAAGGGCCTCCCAACTCCATACCGGACACGCCTATCAGGGCGGCTACGAACATGCGGCATTGCCTGAAGAAAAGCTCGACAAGCTCATTACGGATTGTGCCCGCATCCTTTATGCGGAGCGTCTTAATCCCGGCCACTATGACTGTATTTTTTCTCCGGCGTTTGCCGGCATGTTTGCCCACGAGGCCTTCGGCCACGGCATGGAGACAGATATGTTTCTTAAACGCAGGGCCAAAGGCGCCGAGTACATTAATAAACAGGTGGCCTCCCCTCTGGTGAACATGTTCGATTCCCCTGCCCTCCCCGGCCAGGCCGCCTCTTTTTTCTTCGACCACGAGGGGCAACCGGCGAGCGAAACGCAGATAATTGAAAACGGCATATTAAAATCCGGCCTGACTGACCTTAACTCTGCCCTTCGGCTAAACTTGCGCCGCACGGCCAACGGGAGGCGTGAGTCATTTACGAACAAGGTCTATGCGCGTATGACCAATACGTATTTTGGCCCAGGAAGAAATTCCTTTGAGGAGATGGTACGAGATATCCCCTACGGCTATTTTCTTGACCACCCCTCAAACGGCATGGAAGATCCCAAGGGATGGGGCATTCAGCTCGAAGGATACTATACCGAGGAAATACGCGACGGCCGACTGACCGGCAAGGTTTACAGCCCGGTCATCGTAACCGGCTATGTCCCGGAACTTCTCAAGTCCATTACCATGGTTGGCGATAAAATAGAGATCGGGGGCCTGGGTATGTGCGGCAAGGGGCATAAGGAGTGGGTTAAAGTAACAGACGGCGGGCCGTACTTGAGACTGAAGGCGAGATTAGGATAATTGAACTTTTCTGATGAACTCTTTTATCTCTTCGCTCCATAACTTTCGCAATGACCCTTTCGGAGCTCGCAGGTAGGGAATGTTTTGCCCCTTTCCACCTGAGGCGGACTTTCCCCTTCCTGCTCGCTCTCGAATGGATACCCCATTGCTTCAGCAAATTTCGCTCAGAGACGAAAGAGTTCAATAAATAAGTCTAATTAATGAAGATACGTATAAGGTTTGAGAAAGGATAAAAATGTATCTTTCTGATATTGCCGACTACCTATCATCTGTAAAAGAACTGACCGCGTGGGAAGTAACCCAACTGAAGCGCCGTGAGTCCCAGCTTTATACTATCTTTCAGGACGTAGAAAACATCCGGGAAGTAACGAGCGAAGAGTTTCAGATAAAAGTATATCTTACGTACGAAAGAGATGGTCAGAGTTTTCTGGGAGAGTCATCTTTTGTGCTGACCGGAGACGATCTCCCGCGCCCGAAGATTGAATCCGCCCTGGAGATGGCCCGGCTGATTGCCAACCGGCCCTTCTCCCTGCCCGAATCCGGACAGGCCTACTCCGCCGTAAAGGCCTTTGACGCAAAGGTTGCATCTGATCCGGCATATTATCTTGAGCAGATTCACGGGGAGTTGATCACTTTCAGCTATCCGGGAATCGAATTAAGTTCTTCTGAGATATTCGTGGCGGAAAGCACATATACACTTCTCAACTCTACCGGCCTCCGAGCCAAGCGTGAAGAGACAAAAATCATGCTCGATTTTGTCCTCCTGGCCGGGAATAAGGATAAAGAGGGTGAGATCGACGGCCTGAAGCGCTGCCGCCTTTATGCCGACCTCAAGTTGGCTCCCACCCTGAATCAATATGCCGCCTATGCCCGGGATTTGTTGACGGCTGAGCCGCCGCCTACGGGGTTGTATGATGTGATATTTGCGGAAGAGGCCCTGGATACCTTTTTTAATTATTTCATCGCCCAGGCCGGCGGCCTGGCCGCCTATCAGGGATGGTCTCAGTTTAAAGAAAACGAGCCTATAATGAGTAACCCCAAAGGCGAGAGGCTCACGCTCATAAGCGACCCCTTTTTGCCGGGCAGCATGAAGAGCAAATCCTTTGACGAAAATGGGCTGGCCTCTGAAAGGGTTTTGGTGATCGAGAATAACATCTTCAGAAATCGTACTGCCAATAAACGATACGCCGATTACCTGGGAATAGAACCTACCGGAGATTTTGCGAATGTTGTGGTCTCACCCGGGGATTATTCTCTGAAAGACCTCATGTCCCCTTCCCCGGTGCTTTACCTTCTTAAGTTTTCTACCTTTGAACCCAATCCGGTCACCGGGGCCTTTTCCGGAGAGATTCGCGTGGGGTATCTGATTGATGGGGATAAACGCGTGCCGATCAAAGGAGGATCAATCTCCGGCACCATGTCTCAGGCCCTGAAAGAGATTTATTTTTCTAAGGAAACAACCAAGCGGGAATCCTACAGTGGCCCTTTGGCTGTTAAGGTCTGCAATCTGAATGTAGCTGGTCGATAGAGTCCGGTCGCTCAATGTACCGAACCAGACATGGCCTCCTGCTTATAACGATGCCCATCCCGACAGTTTCTTGGGCCAACCCGTTTCGAAATCTTCCCTACCTATACCATTTCGTCTTGGAATATCCATCAATTCATGATATAAAATCAAACCATACAACTATACTGAGCCGATAAATTTCCAAATAACAACGCAGCGTGCGCGGTTCATTTCAACTATACTTTTTACGGTCGACTTCGCGCCGTAAAAACTCTTATTCGTTGGGGGACGCAAAACGATGGTAACACTGACGGCAAAGAGTAGTAGTGGGGGCACCTACCAGGTCACCTTTGCAATGGAAGGAGAAAGATTTTCCGCGCGTTGTACGTGCAAAGCGGGGATAATGGGGAACCTCTGCAAGCACCGAATTGCCTTGCTTGCAGGCGACGCCAAGATGCTCGCAAACCCAGAGCAAGTTACAGATATGCAGCGCGTTGCCGAATGGGCTAAACAGGCCGGAATACATCAGGCGTGCAAAGAGATTGCGGAGGCTCAGAGCGAAGTGGCCCGCGCCCAAGAGAAAGTCAAAAAACTGAAAAGGGTTCTTCTGGAGAGGATCACATGAACCAAGAAGCACTTGATATCCTGCAACGTCTCACCGAGGATGCTTCAATCCGCCGCCAGAAGCGACTGACCCAGTTGCTCAAACCAGCCGAAGCTGAATACGCTGAAGGGTGGTTTATGTGTGTGCCAAAGTGCTTCAACGATTCCCTCGACATTCGTCTCACGGAACGTATCGTTGATGGCCATTTGGCCCTGGTCTGGACACAGGGATCGGCGTTCTCGTTCAGTGAAGGAGACATTCTCTACGATACCCGCAATGCCTACAAGGTGTGGTCGGAGGCACTCAAGAGCATTTCGTTGGGTGTGCAGGTCAGACAGGCCCTCGCGGCAGGTGCTGCCTCGGAAGGTAACGGCCGGTCACCGGGTTCGGTAACCTTCGAGATACTGAAACCCGACAAGCGTCGGAGCAAACTCGTGGGAAACGGTTATTACACCTTGTCGCAAGACGACTTTGTTCGTTTTCTCATCGCGGGGCCATCGGAAGGATTCGCAGCCAGATTAAAAGAGGCCCCAACAACAAATTCAACTGAAATTCAACCTGACTGTCCGAAGCACCCGGCAGGTTAATTTCACGTTGGGCACACAATGAATAGAGAGGAATTATGAGAGGTACGATTTACGCGATAAATAACCGGCGGGGCACGGTTGCTGTCCAGACAGAAAATGGTGATTTCTCGGTATTTGAACTATTGGCCAGTGATAACGTTGATGTTGGAGACGAGGTATATTGGAAGGATGATACTTCACTTGGATCAACCATTCTCACCAACATGACTAAAGCACAGAAAATCGAGGTCTACTTTCAGAACCACTGGGTTCCTAAGCAACAACTGAAATGGAAACCGATGGGGAGAAACCGATGGGGACGTTGTTTCTTACGTTGCATAACACCTATCCGTCTTCTATCCAAACGCTTGTACAATACTAACGAAGCTTACTCCTTTTACACTCTTTTTCAAATCAAAAGAAAAGCAATGTAAGAAACAACGTTATATATTGACCCTTGTTTGCGGTGCATATTGATGCTGATTGAGTTCTGCTTGATTTCAGGTCGTTCAACCGGAGTGGTTCCGCTAGCGCGGGACCTCGGCCGATTAACTCTGCGTTCGGTGTTACGAGGAAATATGGGACTCAAAAGGTGAGCAGAAGCCGATCTGATACCTGCTCTGATTCCAACGTCTTGCCGTTCATTTGAAATCGGCGCAACATCGATCTACCGCAATTTACATACACCTCGCGTTCAAACAAACCAGCCGGAATAGGAAGGTCGCAGAACAGACCGCCGGATTTCTTGGTTCCGTCAATGCTGAGCGCAACGAAGACACCGCGCTGTTTACAGTCTGATATTGCGCTAAGTAGCTCCAGGAGGTCAAATGCTTGAGCGCCGTACAGAATAGACTGGCTGTGGCGATATGGCGGATCACAATAAATAAGATCCCCTTCTTTCGCCATATTCATTGCTTCCCGGTAACCAAGAACATCAAAGGAACAATCCCTTACGCGCCGATACCACTCATCAACGCGGGCTTTGAAAGCCTTCGGAGAAATTGGCCGATGAACTCCGCACGGCGTGGACATGTACCCGTCCGATTTACGGAATCGTACCACACCGCCGTAGCATGCACGGCAGAGAAATAATAGGTCGGCTCCGTTAGGACGGCTGTTGTAGCTGGCCTTGATTTGCTCGTAAACGCTTACCTTGTCCAAGTGTTGAAGGCGATTCCACCTTTCCTCATACCATGCTTTCACAGACTCCGGGTTGTGAACAAGTGCCTGCCAGATTTCGACAAGCGGACTAAAGACGTCAGAACCAAGCCCGTCAGAAGGGGCCAAAGTCGCCAAAACCGCCCCGCTCCCGAGGAATGGTTCAAAATACCGTCCGAACCTCCGAGGGAAGCAGGAGACGATTTCTGCGGCAAACCGTTGTTTGTTGCCGATCCACTTCAGCAATTGCCCGCTTGGGGCCTCAACAGCCGTCTTGTCGTAAGCCTTGAACAATCCAAGTTGCATGATGGCAGACTACACCAATCGCGCAATCGATGCAAGATGAATATTCCATTTTGGGATATTATGGGCGTTTCGTGTAATATGCAGCCGTGCAAAAAGCTATATACAGTCAAGATCAAAGCCGTCTGCAGAAGCTATTAAAAACAGCACGGGTGGAAGCCGGTCTGACGCAAGCGGAGTTGGCCCAACACCTCGGCGTCAATCAATCATTTGTCAGTAAATACGAATCAGGGGAGCGCAGGCTTGATCTGATCGAACTTCGCAACATCTGTAAGGCGTTAGGAATCCCCCTGCTATCCTTTGTGAAACGATTCGACGAGTCAACATAGTGAAACCTGATAAACGCTTTCTCGGCCTGCCCAAAGACTTCTGGGCTCACGTCCGTCTAATCAGCGAGCACATCGGCTATACCGCCCGGGGAACCCACCAGATAAAGATTCCCTCATTTGAGGATCAAATTCGGGCGCTTGAGGCTCTCGGCATGTCCAACAGGAAAATCGCGGATGAATTAGGGAGACCTTCGGATTTTGGTCAACGACTTGGTGGCTACTTCGTTTTTAGGGCCAATGTGCTTAACAGCACAGTTGAGCCTTTGCTTATGGACTATCAGGCTGCAAAAGCCCTTTTCACAACAGTCCGTCGTTCTCTCAAATCAACACTTGACATTCCTATGAATAAGCAAAAAGGCAAGAAGAAACAACCCGCCTATCTTACCGGAATGGTCAACATGATTATTCACAACCGCTGCAAAGGACACGACTGCGATTTCGATCCCCGCGCCCTGACACGAATAACACGAGATGATCTACCCCTTCGGGCTCTTGCGAGACGGGTCGACGGTGCATTCCCCTCTACTCTCAATCCCGTTGCAGTGTGGGAGATCAAGGAATACTATTACACGACAACATTCGGTAGTCGCGTTGCTGATGGTGTTTATGAGACGCTGCTCGACGGAATGGAACTTGAAGAACTCCGGGAGAATGAATCCATTGATGTGAAGCACTATCTCATTCTCGATTCACATTATACATGGTGGGAATGTGGGCGGTCTTATCTCTGTAGGGTGATAGACATGCTTCATATGGGGTATGTTGATGAAGTTCTTTTTGGCAGGGAGGTCGTCAAAAGGCTCCCCGAACTCGTTGATAAATGGCTTGAAGTTTTGAAAGGAAGATAAGAGTACCGACTCGGGTAAAAGGGAGCTTCTAACCCCCCTCCCCCTAGTGTACTGTCTTATAAATAAGTGGATTTATATTGCCATGTATGATAGACTATCCGCATGTCACGACAAGCCATGCAAGTTACATTGAGTAAAACAGATCGGCAAGAATTGGAGCATTGGGTGAGCGCCCATCGCACGCCGCAACAGGTTGCGCAACGCTGCCGGATAATATTGGCGGCAGCGCAAGGGCAACAGGACAAGGATATCGCTGCGAGTATGCGGATCAATTTTAAAACGGTGGCTTTATGGCGGCAGCGCTTTTGTAGTCAGGGGCCGGACTGTCTTTGGGAAGTAGCTGGAGGCCGGGGGCGTAAACCCCAGTACACGGCAGACAAGATAGAAGAGATTATCAAGGCTACTCTGCAAAGTCGGCCTACGGGAGCTACTCATTGGAGCTGCCGTACGATGGCTGAAAAGCAAGGTATAAGCAGGGCAACGGTCAACCGGATTTGGCAGAGTCATGGAATACAGCCGCACCGGGTTAAGGGATTCAAGTTATCACGTGATCCCATGTTTTTAGAGAAACTCACCGATGTGGTAGGTCTCTATCTCAATCCCCCGGAAAAAGCAGTAGTCCTTTGTGTGGACGAGAAAAGTCAGATTCAGGCGTTGGATCGCACACAGCCGGGGCTACCTTTGAAAAAAGGCCGATGTGGAACTATGACACATGACTACAAGCGTAACGGCACTACGACTCTCTTTGCAGCGCTGGAAATAGCACAAGGCAAGGTGATTGGGCAGTGTTATGCCCGGCATCGTCATCAAGAGTTTCTCAAATTTTTGAAACGCCTGGATGCAGAGTTTCCTGTGAAAATAAAACTACACTTGGTAATAGACAACTATGGAACTCACAAACATCCCAAAGTGCAGGCTTGGTTAAAACGCCATCCGCGTTTTGTGGCTCACTTCATTCCGACCAGCTCAAGCTGGTTGAATTTAGTAGAACGCTGGTTTGGAGAATTGACGGGAAAACGCATACGCCGTGGCACTTTTGTCAGTGTCGCTGATCTTATTGCTGCGATTGAAGAATATTTGGCCGCTTGGAATACAAACCCCAGGCCCTTCGTTTGGATGGCAACAATAGAATCAATCGTGGAAAAACTCTCTCGCTGCCGACAAACTTTAGAAAAAATTAAGCCGGGTTCTACATTACCACGTTCCGGTAAATCAAAAAGAAATAACTCCAGTCGTTTATGAGACACTACACTAGCATGCGGGTCCGCACGGGGCGGTTCGCAAAGCCTATCGGGCCGTAGTCGGATAATGAATATGCTTCCCGTAGTATTGAAGCTCCCCGCAGCAAGCTGCGGGGAATCTCCGTATGCAAGGTAAAATGCATCGTATTCGCTCGCTAACCCCGCTGCAAGCAGCGGGGAATGCGCTCGCTATGCATGTTCACCGTGTAAATAAACAGCCTGCCCACGATCCATCTCTATATAATTTTACCAGCTTTAAATTCCGGCCTGTATAAGGGGCAACCATAGCCTCACTCTGTGCGTGTCTTATCCCGGAAAGGATCAAAAATCCATTTGGCATTAATCGGCGACAGATATCATCTGCCAGATACAGCGCTACAGAGGCGGTGAGATTGGCCGTGATAAGCCTAAAACTGCCTTCAATCTTAGAAAGAGGAGTCAGAGATACCTCTATCCGGTGTTCGAGGCGGTTCAGAGAGACGTTTTCTCCGGCTATCCCGGCTGCCTCCTCATCGACTTCCAGCGCCAGGACCGCCCCGCTTCCGAGTTTGGCCGCGACAATAGAAAGTATGCCTGTTCCCGTGCCCACATCCAGAACAGTCGGGTTATCAGCAAAAAAGCCTTTGTCCCCTATTTCCTCTAAGACACGCAGGCACAACAAGGTACTGGGATGCTGACCCGTGCCAAAAACCCTGCCCGGATTCAGTCGAATAACTGTGTCGTCCGGCAGCGATGTATCTTCCCATTTCGGGATCACGGTAAAGCGCGGAGAAACCTGGAAAGCAGTGAACACATCTCTGCCGTCATGAATGTATCTCGTTTCCAAATATATGGGCGTATCTAAGCAATACTTATCCTCCAGAAGTCCCAGGTATGCATCCAAATTTTTCAGGACGTCGTCCGGATCCGTACTATATGGGATACGGGCAACGAATGTTTGCGCACAGTCTGAGATGAGTCCTTGCTCAGAATAGCGGACGACTCCATACGGAGTAGTCAGATGAAAAAACTTTTCCAATAACGGAAAAAGGCGGGCGGGGGCAATAATGGTCACTTCCAGCCAGTCCGGGACCTTATCCTCATTGAAAAACTCGATGGGTACAGTATATTCGGTCATTTCCATAATCTTAAAAAATTAAGAATAACGGGAAAAACTATTAAGTTCCACAAAAGAATGCCGATAAATAAAAAAGATGGATATAGTATGACCCATAAAAATAGCATAGGCGCTGAAAAAAACTTGCTTTGTGCTTTTAAAATATAGTATATATCTAATCAGCAAGAAGATTAAGTGAGAAAAGGAGTTAATTCATGCGGTGTAGAGCCATTCTCATTTTTATACTTGCACTAATTCTTATCCTGCCATCAGCCTCCTCTTTTGCAGAAACTAAAAAATGTCATAATACCAAAAAGAAAGTTTGCTACACCGCCAGCGAGAAGGTTCAAAAGCACAAGAAGAAAGCGAAGCGAACCGCCTCTGTAAAAAAATATCACAAGAGGGCTAAGAAGTACAATAAGAAGAGAACGCACAGGGCATCCAGAAAATATCGTCGTCAATATTGTTCCGCCCTTACCGCCCGTTCAGCTATAGTCCTGGACGCCGATACCAATTATATTTACTTTGCCCAGAATCAGGGTCTTCCCTTACAGCCGGCCAGCACCATCAAAATAGTCACCGGTTTCCTGGCATTAAAAAATCTGGAAGCAAGTGATCCCGTTACCGTTAGTCGCTATGCTGCAAAAGCTCCCTGCCAAAAAGCATACCTTCGTTGCGGAAAAACATATCCGGCTATAGACCTTATCTATGCCACCCTGCTTCACTCCGCTAACGATGCCAGCAGGGCGCTGGCGGAAAAGATGGCCGGATCAGAGGAAGAATTTGCTCAAATAATGACCCGGACCGCGCGTGAGCTCGGCGCTAAAAACACAAGTTGCCGTACGGCCAGCGGCCTGACCGCACCCGGTCAACATACAACCGCATATGATCTGGCCGTTATCTTTAAAAAGGCCATGCGGAATGAAAAATTTTCCGATATTCTCAAAACCCGGAAGTTTGAGATTCATGGCGGCAAACGGGTTGTCAATCACAATAAAGCCCTCTGGCAGATCGAAGGGGCGGAGGGCGGTAAGACGGGCTTTACCCGCGCCGCCAAGAA
Organism: Desulfovibrionales bacterium; assembly: GCA_028715605.1. Classification (NCBI taxonomy): domain Bacteria; kingdom Pseudomonadati; phylum Thermodesulfobacteriota; class Desulfovibrionia; order Desulfovibrionales; species Desulfovibrionales bacterium. The sequence goes on along the minus strand of JAQURM010000006.1, from coordinate 25,919 downwards.
AACTTATGTAGGCATGTTCAAGAGAAATAATCGCACCGTTGTTATCGCCTTCCTGGGCAGTGAAAATCTCTGGAGTGATGTACGTTACCTGGTACGCAAGGCATTTACGGACGTGCGACCAACTATCCAGGCCGCCAAGGGCAAGCCCGACGTATCACCTATCTAGTGTAGTGTCTCTAACACCTCTTTACAATGATCTTAGAGTTGTAACTCTCGCCTATACGCCTGCGGCGGAATAATCAATGTTTACCCGAGTAGCTTATTTCGTCTTCTTGGACCAACCCGTCTCGAAATCTAACCTACCCTACCCATATTGTTTCGTCTTGGAATATCGATTAATTCCTGATATAAAACGATGCAACTATATTCGTGCGGCTGACAGGACTATAACTTACTATGAAAGAAGCCGTCAGATGGTAAAAGAAACAAAAACCAAGGACCAAACAGGTGTTGATAAGGGATTGGTCGCGATGTTCCTCAGGATGTCGCCCGAGGAGCGCCTGCAGGCCAATGATAACGCAGTATGCACTATTCTGGAGCTGAGGAATGCCTACCGGCAGCGGAAAACCAGGGGGCGCAGACCTAAGCGCAGTGCTTGAGGGGCTTATAGAGGCAGGCGTCGAGTTTATTCTGGTCGGCGGTCTTGCCGCCGTTGTGCAGGGAGCGCCCGTCACAACAATGGACTTGGACATCGTTCACAAGCGATCTCCCGAAAACATCGCCAGGCTGCTTGCCTTTCTCAAGTCGATTGACGCATTTCATCGTCGCCCGGACAACAAGATTATCAGGCCAAAGAAGGGGGACATTTCGGGGATGGGCCATGCTCTCTTCACGACTCGGCTCGGCCCTCTCGATGTCTTGGCTGTTATTGAGGAGGGAAGAGACTACGAAGATCTTCTTAAACACACAGTGGAAATCGAGTTTAGGGGCCACACTGTTCGTGTCCTCGATCTTAAAACGCTGGTTGAACTGAAGAGAACCTCCAGAGATCTCAAAGACAGGCAGCGTCTTCCGGTGCTGGAAGAAACACTTCGACAAGTGGAGGAGAAGTACGGCACCGAGCAGGGATCAGGAAGAGCCAGCCATAAAGACGACGCCGGCGATCAGTAACGCCGCCGAAATTGGTTGGTCATGCCGGTCTGCGTTATGTACCGAACCAGACCCGGCCTGCTGCCAACAACGATGCCCATCCCGACAGTTACTTTGGCCAACCCGTTTCGAAATCTTCCCTGCCCATACGGTTTCATCTTGGAATATCGATCAATTCCTGATATAAAATCAAACCATATAACTATGCTGAGCCGATAAATTTCCAGGCAACAGCTCGGATTGCGCGGTTCAGTTCAACTGTACTTTTACGGTCGGCTCCGCGCCGTAAAAACTCTTATTCGTTATGCATCAAAGGAGGTAACCATGCACAAAAAATTTGCGGTACTATTGGCAGCGGTTGCTCTTACAGGCTGCATTAGCATGCAGATTGACTCTGCTATTTCGAAATATGAAACAGTAGCTGACCAGGTAGAATTAGGTGATAGTAAAGAGAAAGTGTTAGCTATACTTCAGCCCACACAAGAGGGTTTGCCGAAATCCTGTCGCAAGAATCCAGAAAAATACATAAAAGAAGGTGTAAAAGTCGAAATCTATTATATGAGGTCAGTGCGTCAGCCAGACGGACTCACAACAGACGATGAGTTTGTTCCTTATCTTTTCAACGATGGGAAGCTTGTTGGTATCGGTTGGCAAATGCTTGGTGGGCCTAAAACTCAAGGTCAAGCAAGATCAGATACGTATATCAGCAATCAAAATACAGCTATCGTATATTAATAATGCATAACAACCGCATCAACTCGGACTGGCAATTCCGTTCCGCTTCATTGCCAGCTGGTTATGCGAAGCGTTATGGGTAACAATAATAACTCGAGTAGAAATGATTAATAAGTGGCTACATATAAATGAAATGGGAGGGGATCCTTGGGTCCTTCCTATTTGGAACGCCGTCATTGAAGCAACAAAAGCTGGTAAAATTGATCCAGTCCCAAAAGAGATAAGTGAATTGGGACTGTATATATCAACCCGATTAAATATTCTGCCTCGCATAGTTTCCCGTCTAAATACAGAAGGAAAGGAATTATTTCTTGCTTCCGAACACCACGAAACTAAATACGAATCAGCTGTTGGAAAACAGGGTTATGTTTTTACGATTGATGACAATTTAAAATACAATCTATTGGCTGATATTGATTCTATACTTTTTGAGTTAAACTCCGTTTGCGAGTTGATGTCTACCCTATTTGAAAAACTGTACTCTCATGCAGGTAAATATATCAAAAAGAACAGAGTGGGTTTTGAAATTAGGAAGGTCATTGAAAACGCTGGCCAAAAAGCTGATTGGTTTCAGAATCTTGATGCTCATCGAAATTTCTTCATTCACGAAGGCTCGCCATATATCGCAATAGACATCTCGAAGGGCTCTGGCAAATATGATCTTATTATTATGAAGCAAAACCTGAAAAGTTTTAATGACCCAGAAACTTTTATCGTGTTGTCCGAGTTAGATCAAATTGTTCGTGGTTTCGCCTTGGCTAAGCCCATTATTCAAAAAGCACTTATTTCACTATTTAGTGAAAACCTCTAACAGCAACTTACGTTTAGTTGATAAAAGTCAAGCTTCTTCTGCAGAAAAAGAAAAATTACAATAATCCCTCTAGTCCCTCCTTCAAGTCCGATGACGTCCTTTTCCAACTGGCTATCCTACCTACACGGGCACTTGCTCGAATGCGGCAGGGTTATCATGCTTTATCGGCCATATCGGGAACACCCGGCCGGAGTGTTCGACTTCCAGACAAAGTATTCCCTTACTCTTCTCTCAATGTAAAACCATCCACCTTGGTTACCGCCTCCCCTAGCCCGCCGACATAATTCGCATAGACACCGGCAAATCCTCTGGGGATCTTATCAGCCTGAAACGGCCCTCCTTTAAGCTCCTTCCCGTCCCAGTACGCGGTCACCATCCCATCCTTAACCCTTACCGCCATCTTATGCCAGCCGCTCTCCCTGGAGAATCCACCGGGTATTTCTTGAAAATCCCAGAATTTCAGATAACTGGTTACAGGTTATAGCCTGAAGGAAATCTCATCTCAATGCAATCAACTGCGCACCCAATAATTTCCCCTCTACACGAAGCAAGGCCACCGAAGCTGGTAAGGCGGATCGATACGGTCCCGCACTGCCTGGATTTAAAAAGAGTACGCCATTCTGCTTTTCTATCCATGGCCGGTGAGAATGACCGCTTATCACCGCGCTGAAACCGGCCGCAGCCGGGTCCAGATCGAGTTCATCCACATCGTGGATCACATATAATAAAGCCTCTCCGACTTTAACTACTTCTGTTTTCGAAAGTTTTCCTGCCCAGCCGAACCTGTCCATGTTGCCGCGCACGGCAACAACCGGGGCAACTTCCTGAAGCGCCTTAAGTACTCCCTCCGGGCCAATATCTCCGGCATGAACGATCAGATCAATACCTTCAAAAGCCTTGAGCGCCTCAGGCCGAAGAAGGCCATGGGTATCGGAAATGACGCCAACAAGACGGCTATTGTGGCTTTTCAACTCTGTGGACATTACTCTCCTCGTATATTCCCTCTTTTCCGCACAGGCAGACTCGCCTTTGGCAAATAATCTCTGATTATTACCTTACCACAAAAACTCTTTACTTCGTGACTATTTTCCAAAAATGCCAATATAATCCGTCTTCTCGACTGCCTCTCAGAACTCCCCTTATTGATTTCATAAGAAATCCTTGATATATAAAAAACTTCCGGTAATATGCGGAGGCAATAAGCTATCTCCGCACACGCCTATCAAAAAATTATGGGAGACCGTCTATGTCACTTGTTTTTGCCGACTCAATTAAGACCTATACGATTGATCAGGATAAGGCCGTTTCGCCAAGAGAGACCGTGGCCAGGGTCAGGGACCGTTTAAAACAGGTCAAGGGCGAGATTCTAAGGGACGTGGTCCGAATAGACAAGGGCAGGCTGGGAATCCCGGTTTATATGAGCATCTGTGGCGCAGAGGCCAGAGAGATCGTCGGCACCATCAAACAGATGGGTAAGGGAGGGACGCCTGAACAGGCAGAAGCGAGCGCCCTTATGGAACTCATGGAACGGTACTCTCTTTTTAGTTTTATGAATGGCTCTTTTGTCTGTTCCGAGGCCGGGGCGCTTCAAGGAGACGTGGTGCCACCTGAGGCGCTTATGCAGTCCGTGCATGATGACCCGGGTAATGCCCATGAATTGGAAAAAGCCAGGGGTCTCTGGTCCACCCTCCCCTTTTTCTGGACCAAGGCCCATGATCTCACGCATAATAAAGAGGTCTGGCTCCCCTTTCAGTGGTTTTATATGTTAAATGAGTATAATGGCTCCTCAGCCGGAAATACCCTGACCGAGGCCGCCCTCCAGGGATTATGTGAGGTGGTGGAAAGGCACGTATCCTCGGTCGTCACAAACGAAAATCTTCCTACCCCGGCCATTGATCTTTCCTCGGTAAAAGATCCCATGGCGAGAGAATTGATCACGAAATATGACTCAAAAAGGATCAACCTTTACGTAAAAGATATTACCCTTAAGATGGGGATACCCACGGTGGCGGCTCTGGCTATGGACCCCGCCACTTTCCCGGAGAAGAGTGAAATCGTCTATACCGCGGGGACGGCTACACACCCGGAAAAGGCCCTTATCCGGGCCTTGACGGAAATAGCTCAGCTTGCCGGGGACTTTGACACCGAGGGCAGATATGCTGAAAGCGGCCTGCCCAAATTTTCCGGACTGGAAGACGCCCGTTATGTGACGGAAGCCGGGAATAACGCTTGCATCGGAGATATGCCCGATGTCTCGCATTCCAATCAGCGGGTGGAACTGGAACAGTGTGCCCGTGCCCTAGCTGAAAAGGGGCTTACCGTTTATGCCGTGGATATTACCCATCCTGTCCTCCGTATTCCGGCCGTATATATGATCGTGCCGGGGGCCCATTTCCGCGAACGCACCAGAGACAACAGTTTCTGCCTGCACGCCGCCAAACTGGTCTCACAGTTTCCCGACAGCCAAAGGGCTGTCCATGAGCTTGAGCGGATGAAGATGATCTATCCCGACCATTACGAGGTCCATTTCTTCCTGGGCTACACCTATGAGCGGGAAGGCCGCTACGATGAGGCCCTGGCCTGCTATGAACGCGCATTAGCCCTTGATACGACGGGCAAGGAGAGGGCCAGTCTTTATTGCCAGCGGGGGGTGTGCTACAAGGAGTTGGGGGATATAAGGCAGGCCCTGGCGGAGCTTGAAAAGGCACGGGAGTGTAATGCGGAACTCAAGGAAATACATAACCTGATGGGCTTTTGTCATTTTAAGCTCAAAGATCATGTGCAATCCATAGCCTGCTTTGAAAAGGCCATAGATCTGGACCCGTCTTCGGCCATAGATTATGCCAACATCGGCTCCAACCTGCGGGAAATGGGCCATATAGCCGAGGCCATTCGATACTATCAGTTTGCCCTGGATATCGACCCCTCTATAGATTTTGCCCGTGAAAACATCGAGAAGCTAAGCAGGCAGGCATTGTCTTAGTGATAGGCTTACATGGCTCGTAGCTCATAGATGAAGGCAATGACCAATGAAAAAACTCAAAGTTGATGAACCCGTAAAAAGTAAAATTTTACCGCAGGACGCCGAGATAACATATTAAAGGAATTTGTAACTATTCAGCCACTAAGACTAAGATTATTCTTTTGTGTCTTGGTGCCTTGGTGGCAAAAATTTTTCTCTGCGGGCTCTGCGTACTCAGCGGTGAAAAGGCTTTTTTACGAAGCCGTCAACATAAGGAAACAATGAATGCATCCAACAAGCGATCCCCCTGTCTTACTCATCAACAGTAATCGAACCTCTCCGGTCTCTTCATCAGATACCATCCCGATCTCTCTAGGATATATCGGCGCCTTTCTCAGGGACAATGGTTTTGAAATCGTCCTGTGGGATGATCTCAAAGACAGGCCGTTGTCGCTGTTAAAAATCAGGGAGTTCATCCTTGACCGGCGTCCTTTGTACGTAGCTTTTTCTGCTTACATGGAAAACATGGAAAATATCCGCCTTCTGGCTAAATTCATAAAGGAACTGGACCCCCGGATACCCATTGTTATCGGCGGGCCGCAGGCGACGTTTATGCCTACTGAGGCCCTCCTTGACCTTCGCCATATGGATGTCATTTCCCGGGGTGACGGAGAAATAGTGGCGCGGGATCTCGCCTGCTCTCTGCAGAAGGGCCTGCCTCTGTCCTTTGTACGTGGAATATCTTATAAGGTAGAAAATCGCCTGTATGATAATCCCATGGCCGAAGAAACCGGGGATGATCTGGATACTTATCCGTCACCGTATCTGACAAACGTCCTGGATCTATCACACAAGGATACGGCCATTCTACTTACCTCCAGAGGCTGTGTCTATCCCTGCGTATTCTGCTATACGCCCAGGGCGTTCCATCATAAGGTAAAAATTCACTCCATCGAGCGGGTGCTGGAAGAAATCAGGCATTGTGTAAAAAGGGGCATTAGACAGTTCTGGTTTGCCGATCCGAACTTCAGTTTCTCCCGCGAGCGGCTGGAATGCCTTTTAGACAAGATCATAGAACAGGGCCTTGATATCCGGTTCTGGTGTCAAACGCGTTACGACCTGGTCGATGCCTCTCTTCTTATGAAGCTAAAACGGGCCGGCGCCGCTACCATTGCCTATGGCATGGAATCAGGCAGCCCCAGGGTTCTCGATACCATCAGAAAAAAATTGGATCTGGACAGACTGTCTAAGGCCATCAAATTGGCCCAGTCCTTTGGTGTCAACGTGGAGTTATTTACCCTTTACGGGCTGCCGGGTGAGACCTTTGCCGATGCCTATGAAACCGTGCGTTTTGTGAAGAACCACGGGGTTCGCATCGAGGGAAATTCCTGTTCGCAGCAGCTTCAGGTCTATTTCGGCACGGAGATCCAGAGGGATTATAGGAAATTCGGGATCATACCCCAGCCGCAATACAAGCCCCGATACCTATCTATCGGAGATGATTTTGAAACTGAGAACCTTACGTCGAAGGAGATAAAGCGGCTGAAGGCCCTCTGGTTTATTAACAACGCCTTCTTCCAGGAGAAGGTCGAGGCAAAGACCGATATTTTTCCTCTCCTCTCGTATCTTGTTCACCAAGCCCATTATCTGGACGAGGAGCCGGAATTCTATCTCTATCTTACAAAGTTATTATGTGAGGTTGAGGAGTTTGAGTTACTCTACCGGTATCTGAGCACGGCCAGGGCCGCCGGCCAGTCGTGGCTTAAGGAATGGATCAGGCGCGTGCCTTTTTACCGGGACTCAAGCTCTGCAGCCGGATCCGGGATGAAGGTAATTTTAGATATTGCCGGGTACCTCGGAGAAAGACCCATTCCCAGTACAAGCGGGCGGTTCTGGCCGCTCGTGATCGGTGAAGGCCGCTTTCTGCCTGAATTCGAGAGCAAGATGGCGGGACTTAAGGCCGGAGAAGAGAGGCGATTTCAGGTCAGATTTCCTCATGAATATCCTGACCGGGAGCTGGCCGGACAAGATGCCACCTTCATGATAAGGGTGCATAAAGTAATGGAACCTGTGTTTGTCCAGGGGATTGAAGACATCCCTTCTCTCGGCATCTGCAACACGTACCAACCGGATGATCTCGATTCTCTCAGAAAGACCCAGGAGGCCTTATACTACATCTGGTTACGATCGCTTAACCCCGAAGAATTGATGCAAAGCCCGCAGCGGGGTCTGGACCTTATTAGTAAATATCTCTGTCTGGGAAGGTTTACCGAGGCCATGACGGTCGCGGAGAAAATTTTTACGATGGACGGCCTGGGGCCGAAAGTTATCCGCGTCCTTATGGATGGCGGACTATTTGAATTTGCCCTGGAGCTTATAAATAAGACCGGGCGGCAGGACCACGAGGGCCTGATTCAGCAGATTCGTTGTTATTTGAGTCTTAAAGACTATGATCGGGCGCTGGAGATCTTAAAAAAAATATATAATGAGCGAGACCTGCGAGTCCTTTATTGCCTTCTGGATATCTACCAGAAGAAAGGCGAAGCCATGGAAGTAGTGGAAGAATTAAAAGAAAAATTTCTGGACGGCCAGATCAGGTATTCTCTCTTAAGGGAAGAGCAGAGAATTAAAATGGCCAGCCCTGTCTGCGTGCCTGCCTGAGCGAGAACGCTCACAGTCAGGCACCGCACAGGCAGGACGGTTTGACATTTTTTGGGGCCGGGCAGTCCAGCGATTAATGCTCAGATACAACCGGTTGGCTTGGGCAGGCCGGCAATCTTGCATATAACCCTCTCAGACGTGGTAGGAAAAAGTTCATGTATTCGCCAAATGGAAATTTTGAGATCTCGTTGCAACTTTAAAATCATAGGAGCAATGCCACGTTTGGCATAGTAGTTACGCACGTATTCAATTATTAGCCAGTGTTCATCGGTTAAATCTTCTATCCCTTCTTGTTTGGCGATGGCCTGGGAGAATTCCGCAGTCCAGCTATCGAAAGTCTTCAAATAGCCTTCTATGTTAACCTCGAATCGCTTGTCTTTATAAGATACGCTCGGCATAAGTAATCCCTCTCCGATGAGATTTATGATATTGTTGCAACTATTTTTAGCATATATCGTGCTAAGTTTTCCAGTAAAATTTTAGTTCTTTCTCATTTCAAGTGGGTAATCCAAACATTTCCAGGCGCTTTTTTCTGTCATCCCCGAGGGTTTAATCGGGGATATGGTCTTTACATGAATAAAACCAGATTCCCGCTCAAAAGCGTTGCGGGAATGACAATCTTGGAGTTGTGCAAGAGCCTCTACAGTCACATATTTTCTTGCAACCAAACCCAGATCAGAAGCACTAAGGGTTGACTTATCAAGACAAAGATGTTAAAAAAACCACCACCTTGGCAATGTTATGCTTGGCGCCCGTAGCTCAGTTGGACAGAGCGCCGGACTTCGAATCCGTAGGTCGCCCGTTCGAGTCGGGCCGGGCGTGCCAAATCTTAGTCTGCTACTTTTATTAAATTTCGCGGTTCAACCCGGGCCGTTAGCTCAATTGGCAGAGCAACTGACTCTTAATCAGTAGGTCGTAGGTTCGACTCCTACACGGCCCACCAGTAAGATCAAACGGCTATAAGCAACTGGCTTATAGCCGTTTCTAATTTTGATACCTGGACCAAAAATTTAAATTACAACAGCCCCCCTTCCCTTCGCCCCCTCCACCCTGCCGCCTGATTGCCGGCCATGGCTATAACTATATAGGATATTGCATTAACATTATTTGACATTTTCCTTGACATACCGCATAAATATTGTTACCAAATGATGGTTTTTATATCCTGGTTTTGTTTTTGATGCAGGCACGTAGCTCAGGGGGAGAGCGCTACCCTGACACGGTAGAGGTCGGCGGTTCGAAACCGCCCGTGCCTACCATTTGAATAAACATCCGCAAGCGATAGCCGGGAGCAACCTCTAAGCAATTATATGTTTTAAATTTACGGGCGGATTAGAGGGCATCTTTGTTGTCATCAGACAGTAAGATGCCCTTTTAACTGAAAAAATGGGAAAAAATCTTATTTCCATAACCAGCTCCGATGGCAGAGAGATGGCTATTCCTCGAGATACGACCACGGGAGAGGAACTGGCTATCTTTAGGCACAGCACCGCGCATATCATGGCCGAGGCGGTAAAAGACTTATTCCCGTCGGTTAAGATGGCCATCGGCCCGGCTATAGAACACGGGTTCTATTATGATTTTGATTATGAAGGGACCTTCACGCCCGCGGATCTGGAGCGCATTGAGGGGCGAATGCGGGAGATTATCGCTGAAAACAGGCAATTCCAGCGGGAAGAGTTGGTTAAGGAAGCCGCTATTGAATTGTTTACGCGGCTGGATGAACCATATAAGGTCGAGCTTCTTCGGGATATACCCGAAGAAATCGTTTCTATTTACCGGCAGGGGGGCTTTATTGACCTCTGCCGTGGACCGCATATTGCCTCTACCGGATTGGTCCAGGCCTTTAAGTTGACCGGCGTGGCCGGCGCTTATTGGCGGGGAGATGAGCGCAACAAGATGCTGCAACGCATCTACGGAACGGCCTTCTTTGATCGTAAGGTCCTCAAGGACTATCTTGAGAAGCTTGAAGAGGCCAAGAGGCGCGACCACCGCCGCCTGGGCAAGGAGCTGGACCTGTTCAGCGTAAGCGATGAGGCAGGGGCGGGGCTGATAATTTATCATCCGCGCGGGGCCATGCTGAGACATATTATTGAGGATTTTGAAAAGCGGGAACATCTGAAGCGCGGATACCAGTTGGTGATGGGGCCGCAGATATTGAAACTTGATCTCTGGAAGCGTTCCGGTCATTTTGACAACTATCGCGAGAATATGTACTTTACGGAGATAGACGGTCAGCAGTACGGTATCAAGCCCATGAACTGCCTGGCCCACATGCTCATTTACAAATCCAGGGTAAGGAGCTACCGGGACCTGCCGCTGCGATTCTTTGAACTGGGCACGGTGCACCGGCATGAGAAATCGGGCGTCTTGCACGGCCTTTTAAGGGTTCGCCAGTTTACCCAGGATGACGCGCATATTATTTGTATGCCGGAGCAGTTGAATGATGAGATAAAAGGCGTAATCGATTTCGTCACCTATGTCATGGGCATCTTCGGTTTTGATTATGAGGTAGAAATCAGCACCAGGCCGGAAAAGTCCATCGGTAGCGATGAAGACTGGGAGCGGGCCACCGCAGCCCTCACGGGCGCCCTGCGTGACAAGGATATTCCGTTTGCCGTCCATGAGGGCGAAGGCGCGTTTTATGGACCCAAAATCGACATAAAGCTTAAGGATGCCCTGGATCGGCGCTGGCAGTGCGCCACTATCCAGTGCGACTTTACCCTGCCGGAACGGTTTGACCTGGTTTACGTAGGGGCAGATGGTGAAAGGCATAGGCCGGTGATGCTCCACAGGGTAATATTGGGGGCGCTGGAGCGGTTTATCGGCGTTTTGATAGAGCACTACGGCGGCGCTTTTCCCGCCTGGCTAGCGCCGGTACAGGCTGTAATCATGACGGTTACGGACAGACAGATTGATTATGCCCGGGGCGTCCTGGCGGAGCTTATGGATGCAGGCCTCAGGGCGGAAGGAGATTTCCGCAACGAAAAACTGAGCCTAAAGATCAGGGAAGCGCAGATGCAGAAGATTCCATATATGCTTGTTATCGGGGACAAGGAGGTCGCCTCGCACAGTGTGACGGTTCGCCTCAGGAACGGGGAAAATCTTTCGGCCATGCCGGTAAATCAGTTTGTGGCCATGGTTCAGGATAAATGCAGAAATTATCAGTAGCATAGATATGTTTCCGAGAACTTTTATTTGCATCATAAGGGGAGGTGGATAGTATAGAGAAAAAGGTTAGAATTAATTGGCAGATACGCGCTAAGGAAGTAAGGTTAATCGGCGCAGACGGGACGCAACTGGGGATTAAGCCCCTTGACGAAGCCTTGAAATTGGCGGAGGCAGAAGGGCTTGATCTGGTGGAAATAGCTCCTACAGCTCAACCGCCGGTCTGCCGGGTTATGGACTACGGCAAATTCAAGTACGAGCAGAGCAAAAAAATCCAGTTGGCCAAGAAAAAGCAGGTAGTTATACAGGTAAAAGAGGTCAAGTTCCGGCCCAAGACCGATGAGCATGATTACCAGTTTAAGTTGCGTCATATTCGCCGATTTTTGGAAGATAAAGACAAGGTTAAGGTATCCATTCGTTTCCGGGGGCGTGAGATCGCCTTTTCCGACCAGGCCGTAAAAATACTAAATCGTATTCGCGCCGAGATAGAGGACGTCGGGAAAATAGAATACGAACCAAAGATGGAAGGCCGGGACATGGTGATGATAGTTGCCCCGAAGACGTAGTGCATTTGAAATTTTAGATTATTAGATTAGGGGGAGAGATGCCAAAGATTAAAACCAATCGGGGTGCTGCCAAGCGCTTTAAGGTAACCGGTACAGGCAAAATCTTAGGGTTTAAGGCCTATGGCAGCCATATATTGACCTCGAAGACACGCAAACGAAAGAGAGGCCTGCGCGGTTCGAGCGTGCTTGATGAGTCCAATGCCCAAAATATCCGACAGATAATACCCTATCTTTGATATCTGGATGGGTTCTGGAAGTCTGGTCTGAAGAGTGGTATCCTGGAGGCAACGGACAATAAGCTTTGAAGCTGCGGCTATGCCGCACTTTATTTGTGTGGTTAAGTGTTCACCCGGAAACTTCGGTTTCCGGCTTCACGCTTTCAGCGATCAGCATGTTTGTTATCCGTTAACCGTCAACCGTTGTCCGACATTTTCTTTCGGTAAACGGTCAACAGTGAACGGTGAACCGGCTTCATGCTGACTGCTGCATCCGGAATCTTTGGGTTTCCGGATGGAAACTATTTATTTAACAAAACGAGTTTAAAGAAAGGGTACTGTTATGCCAAGAGCGAAAAGGGGTTTTAAGGCCAGGAGACGGAGAAATAAGGTACTGGCTTTGGCCAAAGGATATTGGGGACGAAGGAGCAAAATCTTCCGCACGGCCAAAGAGGCGGTAGAGCGCGCTATGACCTATGCTTATCGTGATCGCAGGGTGCGGAAGCGGGAATTCAGGGCCCTCTGGATTGCACGAATCAATGCGGCGGCCAGGCTAAACGGTCTCTCTTACAGCAGGCTGATGGGTGGATTAAAGAAGACGGGGATAGAATTGGATCGTAAGATCCTTTCTGATCTGGCTATAAGCGATCCGGCCTGCTTTGCAAAAATTGCCAGGACGGCGCGATAATCAATCTCAGATTTCAAATTTGAAATCTGAGATTGATCCTTATCTGATGGAAGAAAGGCTGCAAAAAATAAGAGACGAGGCGCTTAAGGCCATCCCGGAGGTCAAGAGCCGGGAGGAATGGGAAGCGCTTCGCATTAAGTACCTGGGCCGTAAAGGAATCCTGCCTGAGCTGTTAAAGCAGATGGGCGGCCTGTCGGCAGAACTCAGGCCGCGTATCGGGCAGTTGGCCAATGCCGTTAAAAAGGAGATAGAGACCGCCCTTAATACCTGGCAGACAAGGGTTTCCTCTGAGGGGCAGGCAGGTCCAAAGACAGACATTACGTTACCCGGCCGGTTTATACCCCCGGGCAAGCTCCATCCTATAACCCAGATCACCGGCGAGGTATGCGATATATTTGAAAGACTGGGTTTTGCTATGGCCGAAGGGCCGGATGTGGAACTTGATTATTATAATTTTGAGGCGTTGAACATCCCGCGCGATCACCCGGCGCGGGACATGCAGGATACTTTTTATATCTCTGAAAACGTCCTTTTGCGCACTCATACCTCTCCGATACAGGTGCGCACCATGGAAAGGCAACGGCCGCCGGTGCGAATTATTGCGCCGGGCAAGGTTTATCGCTGTGACTCGGATATCACCCATACCCCTATGTTTCATCAGGTGGAAGGGTTTATGGTCGATAAAGGTGTCTCATTTGCTGACCTTAAAGGGATATTGACCATATTTATCCATCAGATTTTCGATGAACAGACCTCCCTCCGCTTTCGTCCCAGCTTTTTTCCTTTTACCGAACCCAGCGCGGAAATAGATATCCTTTGTGTGATCTGTCGTGGTTCAGGTTGCCGGGTTTGTTCTCAAACCGGCTGGTTAGAGGTCATGGGCGCCGGCATGGTTGACCCCGAAGTCTTTCGTATGGTCGGTTACGACCCCGAGGAAATTACCGGCTTGGCCTTTGGCATGGGCATAGAGCGCATAGCCATGCTGAAGTACGGCATTGACGATATCCGTCTTTTCTACGAGAATAATCTCCGTTTTCTCAATCAATTTTAGACTTAAAATCAGGCTGTAATACTATGCGGGTTACGCTGAACTGGCTTAAAGAATTTGTGGACATTGACATCCCCGTGGAAGACATGGCCGAACGCCTGACCATGGTCGGGTTGGAGGTGGAAAACCTGACGCGCTATGATGCAGGCCTGGGTCAGGTAGTGGTCAGCCACATTACAGATATTCTCCCGCATCCCCATGCTGAAGACCTTTCTCTGTGCCGGGTTGTGTCCGGCAAAAATACATACCGTGTGGTCTGCGGGGCGAAAAATATCCGCATCGGAGATAAGGCGCCGCTGGCTTTAGAGGGAGCCGTCCTGCCCGGGCCATTAAGAATCTCCGGGACCACTATAAAGGGCGAGTATTCTGAGGGCATGCTCTGCTCGGCAGCCGAACTTGGTCTGGGTGAGAATAAGAGCGGAGTCTATATCTTACCCGGTGACATGGAATCCGGGCTTCCCCTGGCCCGGGCCCTGGAGCTGGAAGACTATGTGCTGGAAATAGGGCTGACCCCTAACCGCGCTGATTGTCTGAGCGTTTTGGGAGTTGCGCGTGAGGCGGCGGCCATCTTACATAAGAAGGTGCGTTATCCCAGAATAAATATTTCAGAAAAGGGCGAAGACATCCACCAGGCAGTATCAGTGGAGGTTAGGGCCGTTGATCTATGCCCCCGCTATGCCGGCCGGATCATAAGGGGTGTGACGGTAGCCGGATCGCCTCTCTGGCTCCGTAAACGCCTCCTGGCGGTAGGTATCCGCCCGGTCAATAACATAGTCGATGTTACCAATTACGTTCTCATGGAATATGGCCAGCCCTTACATGCCTTTGATCTGGAACGCCTGGCCGGAAGGCGTATTATAGTCGATCAAGCCCGAAATGATGAGACATTCACCACCCTGGATGGGGTGGTAAGAACTCTTTCCGAAAATATGCTCATGATTGCGGATGGGGAGAAAAACGTCGCCCTGGCCGGAATTATGGGAGGTATAAATTCTGAAATAACCCCGGAAACCCGGTCGGTTTTTATTGAGAGCGCCTATTTTGACCCTATTTCTGTCCGCCGCACCAGCCGCCGGCTAAATTTGAGCACCGAATCTTCATACCGCTTCGAACGGGGCATAGATATGGATGGAGTGGGGGCAGCTCTGGATCGCGCTGTCTCTCTCATGGCAAAAGCGGGCGGGGAAAAAATTTTAAAAGGCCGTATCGATGTCTATTCCAGACCGGAGGAAAGAAAACCTATCCCCATACGTGTAGGTCAGGTTAACCGCCTTTTGGGGAGCGACCTGAAAAAAAGCGAGATACGCCGGTTACTGGAGAGCATCGGCATCAAAGTACGCGAGGCAGGAAAAGACACCCTTCTGGCGACATCCCCGTCTTTCCGTGGTGACCTCAGCCGGGAAGTCGATTTCATAGAGGAAGTGGCGCGCCTTAATGGTTACGAAAAAATACCGGTAAAACTCCCCGTTGTTTCGTTGACGACCCCGGCCCGGATAAAGAGTCATACCGTTGCCAATACCTGCCATTCTGTCCTCAACGGCCTCGGATTTTACGAGGTGATTAACTACAGCTTTATGGATGAGCGGGCGACAAGGCTCTTGAAAATCTCCGGGACAGACGAGCGAAATAGACACGTAAACCTTTTAAACCCGTTGACCGAAGAACAGTCGGTGCTGAGGACTTCTCTTATCCCCAATCTCCTTTCTACCGTATGCAGTAACCTTAACAAGTGGAATAGCAACCTGCGCCTCTTTGAGATAGGCAAAATTTTTATTGACCAGGGGGAAGGCCGGCAGCCAGTAGAAAAGACCTATTTAGCCGGTATGTGTACCGGTCTGCGCTATCCGGAGGGGGTGCATTTTCCCGGGGATGGAGTCGATTTTTTTGATATAAAAGGCGGTATGGAGGCCGTTTTTCAGGCCCTGGGCATCTCCGGTTATAGGCTGGACCAGGCGGTGGAATCTGCCCCTTATCTCAGGAGAGAGGCGTCTGCCCGTATCGTACTTGGCCCAAAGACGCTGGGTTTTGTGGGTGAGATGGATCCCTCTGTCTGTGAAGGCTTTGACGTAAAAGAAAAGGTATTTATATTTGAGTTATCATTTGACGATTTAGTCGAAGCCTATAAAGGCCTAAAGGTCTTTAAGCCGCTCCCCCGCTATCCTGCTGTGATGCGGGATATGGCTATTATCGTTCCCGAAGATGTTCCTGCCGGCCGGATTTTGCGCGTGATTAATGAGCAGGGTGGGAATATAATGGAAAATGTTTTTATATTTGATGTCTATCAGGGCAGGCAAATTGAGCGAGGATATAAGAGCCTGGCCTTGCGGGTGATTTACCGTTCTTCAGAGAAGACACTGGAGGATGAAGAAGTAAATGCTGTCCACCAACAAATAGTAAGTGATATATTATCCAGGTTTAATGGAAGATTAAGGGAACAAAAAATAACGGAGTTGCAGGAAGGGCTAAAATGACACTGACCAAAAAAGACATTGTAGAGCATATTCATAACAAGATCGGCTTCCCCCGACAGGCGACTACTGAGCTGGTTACATCAATATTTGATGCCTTTAAAGAGGAGCTGTTAAAGGGAGATAGTGTCAAGATTGCGAATTTTGGCATCTTGAAGGTTCGGGCGAAAAGGGCAAGGCCGGGACGGAACATGCGTACCGGAGAAACAGTAGAGATATCACCCCGATCTGTAGTTACCTTCAAGGCCAGTAGAAAGCTGCGAGATGCCCTTAATAAAAAATTATGAATCATCACTGATGAACTCAAAGCTTAGACGGCACAGTAAAAAGCTCCAGTTACAAGGCGCGCAAATCCTGAGGAATGCGGCGTAGTTATAGCTACGCCGCAGTGACGAAGGATGCCGCGTAACGCCGCAAATGGATTTTTTACGAAGCCGTCAGCACTGACTAATCCATGAATAACTCCATCCCGGACAAACGTTACTTTAAGATCGGCGAGGTTAGTCAGATTGCGGGGGTAGAACCGCATGTGCTTCGCTACTGGGAGTCAGAGTTTAGTGAAATCAAGCCATATCGCCCTCCCTCCGGCCAGAGACTCTACAGGAAGTCAGATTTAGAATTGGTAATGGAGATAAAGAGGCTGCTCTATGAAGAAGGCTTTACCATAGCCGGGGCGCGCAAGGCCCTGGCCCAGGGCAAGGGGGGCCAACTGGAGATAGGTTTCCTTGATAGTGAAGATAGTAAGATCAGAGCCTTGCTGACAGAGTTAAAAAAAGAGCTGTCATATCTGCAGCGGATGTTTTGTAAGTAACAAGGGTAGATATAACTTGTGTCCATCCGAAAATCCGAAAATTCCGAATGAGCTGTCAGCACTCAGCTATCAGCGTTCAGCCTAACCTATTGTTTATCTTGGTTTTAGTTGAGATTGGTACATTTATAATTTTCTATGATCGGCCGTCACTGTATATGTGTTTTAGCTCTGGTTCTACTTATCGGGGGCGCAGCCTGTACAACTACCCCTGAACGGAGAGACAGTATTTCTTCGGGGATTGCCGTTTCAGTGGAAAGCGGGCAAGAGAAATCTGGGGCAGGTGAAGGGGAGCAATCCCTGGAGGATATATCTAATATCAACAAAAAGATGGAAGAAGAATCGGAACAATCTACCGGGGTTATAGACAGGGTAAGGTCTTTTCTTCTTAAGCTGAATGTGCCGTTTTAATTAGTTTCCATCCGGAAAGCCAAGCTTTCCGGATGGTGCGGTCAGCACTCAGCCACCGGCTCTCAGCTAAAACCAAGCTAAACAATAGGTTAGGCTGAACGCTGATAGCTGAGTGCTATGAAAGGGGTGACAAATTGCAACAAAAGGCAATCTATTTAGTCACGGTTTCTGTTTTCTTTTGTATTTGTCTCCCATTATTTTTGCCATCCTTAAGCTTGGCCGGTGAGCCGATTCGTATCGGTGTCTATCTCCCCATGACCGGTCCGGTGGCGGCCTTTGGTCAAATGGAGTGGGCTGGTATCCAGGCAGCCCATCAAATGCATCCTACAGTTCTGGGCCGCCCGGTAGAACTCGTTTTAGTGGATGAAAAAAGCGACCGGATAGAGGCGGCCAATGCCGTAAGCCGGCTTCTCAAGAAAGAAAAAGTCAAGGCCATTATTGGCTCGGCCACCAGTTCAAATACTATGGCCGGAGTAGCCCTGAGCGAGAAGGCGAAGATTCCGATGGTCAGCCCGACGGCTACACTGCCGCTGGTGACTCAGAATAAGAAGTATGTGTTTCGGGTCTGCTTTATTGACTCTTTTCAGGGTGAGGCGGCAGCCATATTTGCCTACCGGAATCTTAAAGCCCGGAGGGTGGCTGTAATCGTGGATCGGGCCCAGGATTACTGCGTTGGACTGGCCAGTTATTTCAAAAAGGCCTTTACTCGTCTAGGTGGCAAGGTAGTATCTATAGCTTATTGCCAGACCGGAGACCAGGATTTTTCGGCTCAACTGACAAGTATCCCGGCATCACAATCAGATCTCCTTTATTTACCTAATTATTATGCTGAGGACGCCCTTATTGCCCGCCAGGCGCAGGAACTCGGCCTCAACATACCCATATTATCCGCAGATGGGGCACAGGCCCCGGAGTTGATAAAAATAGGCGGTACGGCCGTAGAAGGGCTTTATCTCCTGGCCCATTTTGCACCGGAAGGGGCCGCGACACCCCTGGCCAAAGAATTTATGAAGTTCTTCAAAAAAACCAGGCACGAGGAGACGAGCGGATTCCACGCCTTGGGCGCCGATGCCTACTTTGTCCTTCTGGATGCTATAAAAAGGGCCGGCCGCACCGATGGCGACGCCATCCGAACCGCTCTGGCCTCAACCATGGGGTTTAGCGGTGTATCCGGGGTAATAAAAATTGGACCGGACGGCAATGCAGTAAAGAGTGCGGTTATCTTACAGGTAAGCGGCGGACAATTCAGATATCTTACGATAGTTAAGCCCTGGTAAGTGCATCAATTACTCACGTGGACCTCTCTTTATTTTTACAGCAGCTATTGAATGGCATCTCCCTGGGGAGCCTATACGCCCTTATAGCCATAGGTTATACTATGGTTTATGGGATAATCCGTCTTATTAATTTTGCCCATGGCGATATCCTCATGATATCCACGTACTTTGCCTATTTCGGCATATCCGTCTATGCCCTTCCCTGGTGGCTTTCGGTTATTATGGCTATCTTGCTTACGGCGCTATTCGGTATCCTTATTGACCTTGGGGCCTACCGGCCAGTGCGCCATGCCCCACGCATCTCGGCTTTAATTACTGCCATCGGTGTCTCCTTTCTTCTCGAAAATCTGGGGATCGTGGTCTTTGGCGGCCGGCCCAGAGCCTTTTACCGCCCGGATTTTTTGAATAAGACCTATGAGATGCTTGGAGTGCATATCTTCAGTCTCAGTATATGGGTGCCGGTAGTCACCGCCCTCCTTCTGGCGCTGGTTTTTTTACTACTCTATAGAACCAGGGTGGGGGCGGCCATGCGTGCTGTGGCCAAAGACATGGAGATGGTTCAGCTTATGGGCATTGACGTAAATCGCGTTATCAGCCTGACTTTTGCCGTGGGTTCGGCCCTGGCTGCGGCAGGAGGGATCATGTGGGCCATGAAATATCCCCAGATAAATCCGCTCATGGGCATTATTCCCGGGCTTAAGGCCTTTGTGGCCGCAGTTATCGGTGGTATAGGAAATATCCACGGGGCGGTCCTGGGCGGATTATTATTAGGGATAACGGAGATCCTTCTGGTGGCTTTTTTGCCGTCTCTGGCCGGGTATCGGGATGCGTTTGCCTTTATCCTTTTGATACTCATTTTACTCTTTAAACCTACTGGTCTGGCAGGAAAGGATACGATAGGTTAGAAGTCATGTCCGACCAACATCGGCGGGAATGGATATACAAACTGTGTACCTATGGCGTGCTGGCAGGCATGTTTGCTTTTTTACTTCAGGTTCAAAACCAGGCCGATGAGTATCAGATCCGCATTTTAAATGTCTCTGCCATCTTTGTAACATTAGCAGTCAGCTACAATCTTATAAATGGGGTGGCCGGTCAGTTTTCTTTAGGACCGAATGCCTTTATGGCTGTGGGCGCCTATACTACGGCCCTTTTGACTATCAGCCCGGCTGAAAAGGAACTGTCTTTTATCATCGAACCCATTATATGGCCGATTTCTGTCCTGCATCTGCCCTTCCTGCCTTCCCTTTTGATAGGCGGCGTTTTTGCTGCCCTCATGGGATTTGTTATGGCCTTTCCGGTGTTCAGGGTGCGCGGAGATTATCTGGCTATAGTTACTCTGGGCTTTGGTGAGGTGGTCAGAGTAGTAGCCAATAATGCCCAGAGTATAACCAACGGCCCCCTTGGACTTAAGGGCCTGCCCGAATATACGAACTTGTGGTGGTCCTGTGGGGTAGCTGTCTTCACTGTTTTTTGTGTCACCCGCTTGGTCAAAAGCAGCTTTGGCCGGGCCATGCAGGCTATTCGGGAGGATGAAGTAGCCGCCGCGGCTATGGGGATCAATGTATTCCGTCACAAGATGCTGGCCTTTGTAGTTCATGCCTTTTTCGCCGGCATGGCCGGTGGGCTTATGGCCCATCTGATTACCACTATTTCTCCTACCCTTTTTAGTTTTTTTCTGACGTTCAATCTCCTGGTCATAATCGTCATCGGCGGGCTGGGAAGTATGACCGGTTCTATTATCGCGGCTGTAATTATTACCTATGCCGGGGAATGGCTCAGGGCCGTAGAAGAACCGATGGCTATCGGGCCCCTTAATATCCCGGGCATACCGGGGATGCGTATGGTTGTTTTCTCCATAATGCTTATCCTGGTTATGATCTTTGCCCGGCAGGGGCTCATGGGCCGCCGCGAGTTTTCCTGGGAATGGTTCTGCGGATTTCTAAAAATAGGAAAAAGAAGAGGGTAAGGGCGCGTGTCCTTCTTTAAGGCCGAACATCTGACCATGAAATTTGGGGGACTTATGGCCGTTAGCGATCTTTCCCTAACGGTGAAAGAAGGGGATCTAATCGGTCTTATCGGTCCGAACGGCGCTGGAAAAACTACGGTTTTTAATATGATTACGGGCCGCCTGTTACCCACTGAAGGGAAAATTTATTTCAGGGGTAAAGACATCACCGGCACGCAAAGCCATATCATAAACGCCAGAGGCATTGCCCGCACCTTCCAGAATATTCGTCTCTTTAATGACCTAACCGTCCTGGAAAATACAATGATCGGTTACCATGGCCGTCTTCGTTCCAGTCTATGGGAGGCGATTTTTCGTCTGCCGCGCTACAAGTCTGAAGAAAAGAAGATGCGGAGTATGGCTAGAGAAATCCTGGTCGAGGTCCGGCTCGATAATGTGGCCGACGAGAAGGCCGGGACATTGGCCTATGGACAGCAACGCAAGCTGGAGATAGCCCGGGCCCTGGCTACTAATCCCAGACTGCTCCTTTTAGATGAGCCGGTAGCCGGAATGAACCCACGGGAAACAGGTGATATGATGGATTTTATAAATTCCATCCGCGAGGCTTACGGCCTGGCTATTATCCTTATCGAGCACGATATGCGTTTTGTGATGGGATTATGTGAGCATCTCATCGTCCTCGATCATGGAGTGACCATCGCCACAGGGATTCCCGCAGAGATACAAAATAATCCCCAGGTCATAGAGGCCTACCTAGGAGAACCGGAAGTTGCTTGAGATCGGTGATATTCATGTAAGCTATGGCGGCATCCAGGCCCTCAAGGGTATAAGTTTCAGGGTTAAGGCCGGCCAGATAGTTACCCTTATCGGGGCCAACGGCGCAGGCAAGAGCAGTATTTTAAAGACTATCTGTGGCCTGGTTAAGACTCAGAAAGGATCCATCCAGTTTGAGGGAAGGGAGATTAAGGGCCTTGCCCCGCACTGGGTTGCGAGGTGTGGTATCACCCTGGTGCCGGAGGGACGGAGGGTCTTTGCCAATCTCAGCATCTCGGAGAATCTCAAGCTGGGCGCCTATTTCCGCCGGGACCGGGAGGGAGTAGAAGAAGATATGGAGTGGATCTTTTCCACCTTTCCCCGGTTGAAGGAACGCCTGTATCAACAGGCCGGGACGCTTTCCGGGGGCGAGCAACAGATGCTGGCCCTGGGTCGCGCCCTGATGGGCAGACCAAGGCTTCTTATGCTGGATGAACCGTCTTTAGGGCTTTCTCCGCGACTGGTGAGCGAGGTATTCACGGTTATGCGGCAAATTCATGCGCGTGGGACGACCATCCTCCTGGTGGAACAAAATGCCAATGCCGCCCTACGCCTGGCCCATCAAGCCTATGTCCTGGAGACCGGCCGGATAATACTGGAGGGAAGCGGAGAGAAACTTCGGGCTGATCCCGTTGTTCAAGAAGCATATCTGGGTAAGATTACATTAATGTAGGCCGATTATCCATTCGTTAAGTTATGTATAGCACAGGTAAATCAGCTCCTCTGGCTGACCGCATGCGACCCCGGATTATAGACGAGGTCATTGGGCAGAGGCATGTGCTTGCAGAGGGGAAATTAATCCCCCGCCTGCTCAGGGCCAAAGAGATACCTTCTCTTATTTTCTGGGGGCCGCCCGGATCCGGCAAGACCACCCTGGCCTATATCCTGGCCCGGGCCGTCGAGGCCTATTTTGTCAGCTTTTCGGCTGTACTGTCCGGGGTAAAGGACATCAGGGCGGTAGTGGCCGAGGCCGAGGCCCAAAGAAAAGCCGGCGGGAGAAAGACTATCCTCTTTGTCGATGAGATTCACCGGTTCAACAAGGCCCAACAGGATGCCTTCCTGCCGCATGTAGAAAGCGGATTAATCACCCTCATCGGGGCCACCACGGAAAATCCCTCTTTTGAGATAATCCCCCCGCTTTTGTCCCGTTCCCGGCTAATTGTTTTAAAACCACTTACTGAAGACGATCTTAAAGAAGTGCTCAAACAGGCGCTTACGGATAAAGAAAGAGGCCTGGGAGATATTCGTGTTAATTTATCCGGGGAGGCCCTTGAGTTCATCATCTCCGCCGCCCAGGGCGATGCCCGCTTTGCCCTAAACAGCCTGGAGGTAGCTGTCTTGCTGGCCTCGCCGGATGAGAAAGGGGTTCGCCATATCGATCTCAATCTGGCGGAAGAAGCGGTACAGAAGAAAGCGCTCGCCTATGACAAGGACGGGGAAGAGCATTACAATATCATCTCCGCCTTCCACAAAAGCCTCCGGGGGAGCGACCCGGATGCCGCCCTCTACTGGCTGGTCAGGATGCTGGCCGCCGGAGAAGAGCCGCTGTACATAGCCCGCCGGATGATAAGATTTGCATCCGAAGATGTGGGTAACGCCGATCCCCAGGCCCTGCAGGTAGCCATGGCCGCCTTGCAGGCCTACCAGGCCCTGGGCAGCCCGGAAGGAGAACTGGCCCTGGCCCAGGCCGCTCTATATTTAGCCACGGCTCCGAAGAGCAATGCCGTATATATAGCCTTTCTGGAAGGGCAAAAGGACGTGTCCAGAACCGGAAGCCTGCCTGTCCCCCTACATATCCGTAATGCCCCGACCGGACTGATGAAGGATCTGGGGTACGGACGCGGCTATAAGTATGCCCATGACTTTCCCGAGGCCCTGGTAGCGCAAGAACACCTGCCGCCGGAAATAAGAGGGCGTATTTATTACCGTCCGACTAAGCGAGGTATGGAGAAGATTATCGGTGAGCGCTTAAAAAAGTGGCGCGAATATCTGGCCTCATTTCAGCCCAGTACCGGAGGTGGCAAAACATAAACTTAAAGGGAGATAGGGGTGATAATTCATATCCCATAAAAATTACGTAATTACATAAAGTTCCAACTGGAAGTAAATTTTCTCTCTTTTAACTCTTGACAAAGTTTTCCGGCTATAGTAATGAGACTTTCAGCAAATGAAGTACAGTTCATTTTTTATTCGAGATAACATCTAAAAGCTAAAAGATAAAAAGGAGGAGTATAAATGGCAACGATTGATCACAAAGGAAAAACCTACGAGGTAGATGAAGACGGTTTCTTGGCCGCGGGGCTCAGCGCATGGGATGAAAACTGGGTAGATTATGTAAAGGACATAGAAGGTATCCCTGTGGTAGGCGATGAACATTGGAAGTGTGTCAATTTCTTGCAGGACTATTACAAGAAAAACGGCATTGCCCCAATGGTAAGGATATTTTCTAAGGTAACGGGCTATCCACTTAAGAAGATCTATGAGCTTTTCCCCTCCGGACCGGGTAAGGGAGCCTGTAAGATGGCTGGCCTTCCGAAGCCGACCGGCTGCGTATAACCAGCGTTATCTTCTGTAGGAAAGAGAGACAAAAAAGGCATAGGTCTGCCGGAAAAAAGCAGGCCTATGCCTTTTTTTTTGTTGCGGAGACGCTTTTAGATCAGGAACTCAGGTGTCTTTTAATAAAATCCTGATGGACTTTGTTGATTAATGGTATGTACTTATCAGGCCTAATCCGAGACCCCTTTAGCCCGCCCCGAAGGTTTATCTCAGATAAGTATAGCTCGTTGTCGTTTATTAGCATAAGGTCGATATGGGCATATGGAAAATGCGCCTTTCTCATTACCCTGAGGCAAAAAGCCCGTTCTTTTTTACTTAAGGTGTAGGGGCGACTTTCTCCTCCAAAGTAGAGGTTGTGGCGGAAATTGTATGGGTTGATCCTCTCATAGGCCTCCACATAATCACCGATAATTATTACCCTGATGTCTCTGACATTTTTAACAAACGGCTGGACAACAAAGGGAAATTCCATCAGGCCTAATGACGCATGATTGTAAACCGCCTCAATAGACGGCCAGAAGTTAATGCCCAGGCCGCAGTTGAGTCGATCTTGTTTGGTAACCACCTCCTTAATGTTATGGGCATTATAGTTGGTAATCTGCTCAATTAAATCTCGTTTATCCCTGGCTACAAAGGTATGCCCTACCATAACGTTGCCCAGGACATAGACTTGTGCGGCCTTTGAACGGCTGGTAGCCTGAGCGAGGGCCGGCGGGAACAACTTGACCCCATTTTCAACCAGATGGAGAAATTTTGCCTCCTCATTTTTTTTAAGGTTGAGGAGTCCAACCACTATATCGCCCCTGGTTAAGGTATAATATTTCTCGGAGAAGGTTTTCATGTCGGTGATAACCGTTCGGGAATGCATTCCTGTCTTTCTCGCTTTTTGACGGCTTCGTAAGAAGCTGACTTATGCCGCAAGCGGCATCCTATGAGCAACGAACTTCATGAGTTCGTTGGAAGTCCATTTGCTGCGTTGCGCGGCATCCTTCGTCACTGAGGCGTAGCTATAACTACGCCTCATTCGTCAGGATTTGCACGCCTTGCAACTGGAGCTTTTTACTGTGCCGTCACAATTTTGACTTTTTAAGAATTCATCGCTTTTTGGATAAAGGTTAAAAGAGCATTTCCAGAAAATGCTTATGAAATTGGGTTAAATCCTCATCACATTCGCCACAATAGAATTTAATCTCACCAAATACCTGTGAATCATCACTTATAGGCGTAAAACTACCGTCCTCATTTTGTGTGTAGCGTGTGGTAAGGATCACTCCTTCGGCAACCTCATAGAAATCTGTATCATTGCCACAAGTAGGACATACTATTCTTATTTTAGTTGGAAGTTTTATTGCGGCTTTTTTAGTACTGGTTCGCATTGGTCAAGACCTGTCAGGATAATTTTCATAAGTAATATACTTTAACTTATCTAAAAAACAAACCTTATTTAAAAAGAAGGCCCCCTGTTCTTTCTCCTTTATAGAGCCTTGAACCTGACCAGGAATGAACCGGCGCATAATTACCGGATGAAGCGCTGTCCATAGGTTATGTTGCTCATCTTGCCGATCGCTGATAGCTGAAAGCTTATTCTACAAAATACTCCAGCGTCTTACCAGATAGGGTTTGGCCTCTTCAAAAACCATACATTCGCTTTCGATCTGCTCTTCTGCCTCCTGA